>JACQUR010000349.1 GCA_016210245.1 Chloroflexota bacterium | reverse complement strand
CCCTAACCCCTAGCCCCTAACCCCCGCCTTGCCCGGCTTGACAGAAAACTGCTACGGTTCGGGCCATTGACCTGTTTGTGGAGAGCATGGCCGTGCCTGGAACCACGCTTCGCTTACCCTACTTCCTGCTGCTGGTCGCGCTGCTGAGCGCGTGCGCGCCGCGCGTGCCGACGCCGACGGCGGCACCGGCCTCCGGTACCTCTGGCGCGCCTCAGGCGGCGCCCGCGCCCAACCCATCGCCTCAGACGGCGCTGCTGGCCCGGTTGCCCGCCGCCCAGGCGGACGCCTTCCGCGCAGGCTACGCCGCCCTGGCCGCGGCCGACCCTGCCGAGGCCGAGCGCGCGTTCGAGGGCCTGGCCCAGCTTTCGCTGCCGAGCGAGGCCGCGGCCGAGGCGCGGCTGCGCCTGGGCGAGGCGCAGGCCGGGGCGGGCCACGCCGAGGCGGCCCTGGCCACCCTGGACGAGGTGCAGCGTCGCTTTGCGGGCACGCCCCAGGCGGGCCTGGCGCCCTACTTCGTCGCCCTGGCCACGCAGGCAGCCGGCCGCGCCGACGACGCTCGCCAGCGCCTGGCAGACTATGCGGCCGGGCATCCCCAGGTGGCGGCCGCGGTCTGGCTGCGGGTGGCCGAGGACGACCTGAAGCGCGGCCAGCCTGCGCCAGCCGCGGAGGCAGCCCGCCAGGGGCTGGCCTCGGCCCAGGCGCGCGGGCTGCGCGCGGCGCTGCTGGAGCGGCTGGGCGAAGCCGAGTCGGCGCTCGGGCACGCCCAGGCGGCCTTCGACGCCTATCGCCAGACGCTCGCCCTGGCCCAGGGCAAGAGCTACCTGGGCGAGCAGTTGTACCATCTGGCCCAGGCCTACCAGGGCATCGGCAAGCGCGAGGAGGCGGTCCGCGCCCTCCAGTCGGCAGCCAGGGACTTCCCGGCCGCGCGCACCACGGCCGACACGCTGCGGCTGCTGGGTGAGCTGTAGGGGTTCGACGGCCTCGACCGCTTCGAGCTCGGCCTGGCCCGCTACGACGCCACCGACTTCTACGGCGCGGCCAAGGACTTCGACGCTTACCTGAGCCAGCGCCCCGCCGGCCCCGACGTGGAGAAGGCGCAACTCTACCGCGCCCTGGCCCAGATGGGGTTCGGGCCAGACCCGGAGGCCATCGACCAGCTCCAGCGCCTGGCCGACCGGGCCGAGGACCCGGAGATCGCCGCCCAGGCGCTGCTGGAGGCGGGCAAGGCCCTGGAGCAGCTCTTCCGCTCGCGCGACGCCCAGGCCAGCTACGAGGACGCGCTGCGGCGCTTCGGCTCGGCCGACGTCGCGCCCCAGGTCGCCTTCCGCCTCGGCTTCGCACGCTACCTGGACAAGGACTACCGGGGGGCTGCGCAGGCCTGGACCGACCTGCTGCGGAGCGAGCCGGAGCCGGAGGCCAGGACCCAGGCGCTCTTCTGGCTGGGCAAGGCGCTGGCCGCGCAGGGGCGCAAGGAGGAGGCGCAGGCGCGCTGGGGCGAGGCGGCGAAGCTGGAGCCGAGCACGCCCTACGGGCTGCGGGCCGAGGCCGCCCTCACCCCGACCCTCTCCCAGGGGGAGAGGGGGCAGGACTCCCTCTCCCCCTGGGAGAGGGCGGGGGTGAGGGCCCAGGCGCTACCCCGGTCGGATATCCAGGGGCGCGGCCCGGCTGCGTCCCTGCTGGAGCGGATCGGGGTGAAGATCGCGTCCGATCAGAACGCGCAAGAGGCCGAGTTGAAGCGCTGGTTCAGCGATCGCCGGCTGGACCTGGACCAGGCCGCGGCCGAAGCGGCGGCCGATCCGGACTACCAGCAGGCGCAGGCGCTGGCCGCGCTGGGCCTGTACCGCGAGGGCAACTGGCAGGCCGAGGCGCTGCTCACCCGCCACGCCGAGCGCGGTGACCGCCTGTACTGGCTGGCGCGGCGGTTCCACGAGCTGAGCCTCTTCGCCGGCGGCCTGCAGCTTGGCCAGGCAGCGCTGGAGGCCAGCGGGGTACACACGCCTGCCCAGGCCCCGCCGGCGCTGCGCGAGGTCGCCTATCCGCTCGCCTACGGCTCGGCGCTCTCGGCGGCCGCCGCTCGCCAGGGCCTCGACCCGCTGCTCCTGGCCGCGCTCGTGCGCGAGGAGAGCGGCTTCGATCCCTGGACTGAGGCGCCCGGCCTGGCGCGCGGCCTGGCCCGCCTGCGCCCGGTGCGGGTGGAGGAGGCGGCCGAGGCCACCGGCCAGGCGCTGGACCCGGCCCGGCTGTTCGAGCCGCGGGCCAACCTGGAGCTGGCGGCCTGGCTGCTGGCCGACCGCCTGCGCCGCTACGACGGTCGGATGGAGCCGACCCTCGTGGCCTACACGACCAGCGAGGGTGCAGCCGACCTGTGGCTGGCCTTCCAGGGCACGGCGGATCCGGACGTGTTCCTGGAGCAGGTGCCCTTCGACGCCAGCCGCGACTATGCGCTGGGGGTGCTGGGCAGCTTCCAGGTCTACCGTGGCCTCTACGAGCAGAGCCAGCCAGCAACGCCGGCCGCGGCTGCGCCCTACGACCTGGGTCGGGCGCTGGCGGACATCGTCCGCCTGCGCCAGGGCGTGGCCCCGCCGGCCCTGCTGGCGCCCGTGCCCGCGGCCGAGGCGCCGGCCGAGCTGCGCCAGAGCCTGGGCCGCGGCCTGGAGCTGAAGGCCGCGGGCCGCTGCGCGGAGGCCGAGCCGCTGTTCGCCCAGGCGCTGTCGAGCGAGGTAGCGGCCTACGCGCACCTGGAGCTGGCAGCCTGCGCCGCCGGCCGGGGCCAGCACCGCGAGGCGCTGGACCACCTGGCCCTCGCCCAGGAGCAGCCCGGCCCGCCGCTGCTGCGCCTGGAGGCGCGCGAGCGCAGCGCCGAGTCGCTGCTGGGCCTGGGGCAGACCGAGGAGGCGGAGAGCGTCTATCGCCAGCTCCTGGCGGAGACGAAGTATGCGCCCTACCGCGCCCAGCTTCGCTACAACCTGGCGGCGATCGAGCGGGCGCTGGGCCACCGGGACGCAGCGGTCGATTACCTGCGCGCTGCACTGGCCGATGACCCGGAGGGCATGGCCGGCCAGGCGGCGCTGGGCCAACTGGAGGCCCTGGGAGCCCGCACCGCCGCCCCGCTCCAGGCCGGCCTCATCCGCTTCAACGAGAAGCGCTACCGCGAAGCGATCGCCTCCTTCGACGCCGCGCTGGCCGCTTCCCCGAGCGCTGCCACCGCGGCCACGGCCCGCTACCACCGCGCCGTGTCGGTCGTGCGGCTGGGCCAGGAGCGCCAGGGCATCGACGACCTGCGCCAGCTCGCGCGCGACCTGCCCGGCAGCGCGGAGGCCCCGCAGGCGCTGTTCAAGGCCGGGCGGGTGCTGGAGAGCCTCAAGGAGTACCGCCAGGCGGCCACGGTGTACCAGGAGCTGGCGGCAGCCTATCCTGGCAGCACCTACGCGCCGGACGCGCGCTTCCGCGCCGGCCTCGCCGCCTACCAGCAGGGCAGCCTGCGCGCCGCAGCCGAGGCCTGGCGGGCGCTGATCGCCAGCGGGGCCGACCCCGAGGTGGCAGCCCAGGCACAGTTCTGGCTGGGCAAGGCGCTCCAGGGCCAGGGCGACCAGGTGGGCGCGCGAACCACCTGGGAGCGGCTGGCCGCTCGGTCGCCCGATGGCTACTACGGGCTGCGGGCCGCCGACTTGCTGGCCGGCCGGGTCCGGCCGGAGCTCGGCCAGACCAGCCCCCAGCCGGAGGCGCTGGCCTTTTCCGAGGCCGACCGCGTGGCCGTGGCCCGCTGGGCAGCCGGGCAAGGAGCCACTCCTGCCCAGCTCGAGGCCGAGCCCGGCTTCCGCCGCGCCCGTACCCTGCTGAGTCTGGGCTTGCGGGCCGAGGCGCGCTGGGAGCTGGAGGCGCTGGCGACGCAGTGGGGCAACAACGGCGGGCGGCTGGCGCTCCTGGCCGCTCAGCTCAACACGTGGGGGGTCTACGACCTGTCGCTCAAGAGCGCGCTGCGCGCCAGTTGGGCGGCCTCCGGCGCGCCGCGCGCGCTCCAGAAGCTCATCTACCCGGTGCCCTATCCCGAGCTGGTGGCCGACCAGGCGGCGCGGCAGAGCGCGGACCCGCTGCTGTTCTCGGCGCTCATGCGCCAGGAGAGCCTGTTCGACCAGTTCGCGCGCTCGCCCAGCCACGCCCGTGGACTCACCCAGCTCATCCCATCCACCGGCTACGACGTCGCCCAGCGCCTGGGGCGAACGAGCTTCCAGGTAGCCGACCTGTACCGGCCCGAGGTGAGCGTCGAGTTCGGCGCCTGGTACCTGGCCCGCCACGTCGAGCGCTACCGCGGCATGCCGCTGCCAGCCATCGCCTCATACAACGGCGGCGACTGGGCGGTCGACTCCTGGCTGCTGGCCTACGGCGACGAGGATCCCGACGCCTTCGTGGAGGGCATCCCGTTCTCAGAGACCCAGCCCTACGTGCAGCGGATCTACGAGTTCTGGCAAACGTACCGCTCGCTGTACGAACCACACTGATTTGAGATTTGAGACTTGAGAGTGCAGATTGGGGCACTCTGCACTCCCCACTCTCAAATCTGCACTCTCAGATCTCAAATCTGCACTCTCAACTCAGGTGGTTCAACTGATCTGCGAACCATCAATCTTCTCCTCAACTACCACTCTCAAATCTGCACTCTCAACTCAGGTGGTTCAGTGACCTGCCCGCCCCGCGACGATCAGGCGCTTGCGGAGCAGCATGCTGACCGTGCCGTTGACGACCCCCAGGGGCCGGACCGGCTCCCAGCCGAGCCGAACGAAGTGCATCAACACTGCAGTCGCGCCCGACTCCAGACGCCACGCGTAGTCGCCGTTGCCCTCACCCTGCGGCATAGGCATGGTCCTGTCCTGGCACGCCTGCCCCAGCGGCAGCGAGATGATCTGGTACTCGTAGTCCACAGGCCCCCTCCTGCCGGCGGCGGGGGCAGCCACGAGGAGCTCTCCCCGCTCCCACCCCCTCGCCTCTGACCTCGCCCGGCCGGGACGTCAACGGATGGAGAACAGCCGGCCGTAGCCCGAAACCGGATCGCGCACCCCGAGCGCCTTGAGCGCGGCCCACGCGCAGGCCTGGTTGCTGGTGACCACCGCACTCCCGAGGTCTGCTTCGAGCGGCGCGATCATGCTGGCCGCCGGCCAGCGCCCGCACGGAAGGTAGATCGCGTCGAGAGCCCCTGCCGCGGCCGCGGCCGCGCGCGCCGCTCGGTAGGAGGCGTAGTCGTCCAACTCCCCGATCTCGCGGTTGGAGGCGCACTGCAGGCCGTGGATGGCCGCTACCTCGAACCCGCTGGCCGCCAGGAAGCGGCCGTAGCGCTCGTTCACCTGGTCGCGGAAGGGCGAGGCGAGGGCGATGCGCCGCGCGCCCAGGGCGCGCAGCGCCTCCACCGCCGCGGTCAGGTTGGTGGTCGCCCGCACGCCGGTGGCCTCGGTGAGGGCATTGATGATCTCCACGTCGCGCCCGGGGCCGCCCGCGACCACCATCGGCCCGCCGCCGGCGATGATGAACTGCGCCCCGTTCCTCGCCAGCGCCTGCGCCGCTCGCAGTTGGAGCTGCTGCTCGCGCTCCAACTCGTCGTCCGCCAGCCGCTCCACGCTCAGCGTTGCGACCAGCAGACCAACTCCGTCCGGCAGCATGGCCTGGAAATCACGGGCCGGCGAGCCCCACACCGCCGGATTGACGTAGCCGACCAGACCTCTCCAACCGTACATGTCGCACTCCTTGGGATGAACGATACTCGTAGCGCGGGGGCTTGTCCCCCGCATCCCGTGAGGCGGGGGACACGCCCCCGCGCTACACCGTCGGTTCTGCGAACAGGCGCCCGAAGCCCGCGACGCGACCTCGATACTCGAGCGCCGTGAGGGCCCGCCAGAGGATCGGGCTGAACATGGTCAGGACCGGGACATCCAGTTCCTGCTCCAGCCGATGGATGGCATCGCCAGGTCCGCGCCAGATCGGACAGGGCAGGTAGATGGCCTCGGCGCCCGCCGCGGCCTCGAAGACCCGCTTGCCGATCCGGTACGGGGCGTCCCCGGGCAGGGCACGGATGGCGCGTGGGTTGCTGGCAGGGTAGCCGTCGATCGCGGCCACCTCGAAGCCCCCAAGCTCCAGGTAGCTGCGGATGTACTGGTTGTGCTCCTCCCGAAACGGGGTGCCCACGGCCACCCGTCGCGCGCCCAGGTGCTCCAGGGCGTCCGTGACCGCGGTCATCGCGGTCGTCGCGGGCTTGCCGGACGCCTGCTCGATGGCGGCGCGCAGCTCTCGGTCCCAGCGCGGTCCCATCGCGCACTGGATGAGGTCTCCCGATACGGCGACGAAGTCCACGTCCTGGTACGTCAGCAACTCGCGCACCGACTCCAGGATGCGCTCGCGCTGGGCATCGAAGGCCTCGGCATCGAAGCTGCCGGAGTGGAGCATCTTCAACGACCAGTTCGAGCCGTAGATGGCCAGGTTGACGTCTGGCGGCGCCATGCGGAAGAAGCTCTGGCTCTCCCGGTCCACCGTTCCAGGCTTGATCCACCCGATGGTCGCCTTGAACCCCTCCGAGCGCTCCACGGTTGACCTCCTCTCGGTCCGCGCATGCCCGCGCTGAACAGAAGCGATCATACACGCAAGCCTGGCCGCCAGCAATCTCGGAAACCGGCGTGCTAGGCAGGCACGTCCTCAAGCAGGAGTACCCGAAAGCCGGCCTGTCGAAAGTGCTCGTCGGTGGTCAGGGCCGCAGAGAGGCCATGCTCACCCATCACTACGAAGGACGCACAGTCCGTCAATCCCCAGTCCTTGTCGGCGCGGTTCCGATAGAGCTCCAACGCGGCTCTGAAGAGCTGGGATGATGCTGGGACGATCTCGACGAGCGGGTCGGACTGCAGAATGGCGATGACGCGAGAATGGCGATGACGCGCGCGGCCTGGGACCGAAACCTGACCGCTGCAAGCCCGTCGGCAATCTCGACCAGGACGAACTCGGTCGTCAGGAGCCGTCGCCGGTCTGCTGCCAGCTTTCTCTCCCAGTGCAAGGCAGCCTCGTGCCACTGATCGCGGGTGTTGACGAGGGCGTTGATGTATGCCGTGTCGACAAAGAACGGCGCGGCCCTACGTGCCACCGGGCTCGTCCCCGACGCGACCGTGCGCGTACCAGTTGTGCCGCGTTGAGAGATCAGGGACACCCATGTCGGTCGCCAGGCGCGCGATCTCCGTCAGTGGGTAGGCTTCCGCTGTCCGCTCCTCCGCTGGCACCTCGCACTCGATGGTCACCACGTAGACGGTGTTTGGCTCCAAGTCAACCGGGTACACGGGGCGCAGAACCTCTCCATCGAATAGAGCCCGGACTGTTCTTGCCATCGCTAGCGCTCCAGTGCGTGATCGCCCGTCCTGCCTCGCTGGCGGCACCGATGGGTCGAGCCCGCAGTCCTTCGACCTGGCCAGGGACGACCACATGTATTTTCGCACATCCGGTGGCTGCCCGGGGCGGTGCCGGCACGGCCATTGCGTCAGGCGCGACGACCACCAGGACTGAATGGACAGCGTCTATGCGTCACCTCCTCGCGTCCTTGCTCGCCTTCGCGCTCCTCGGCTCCTCCGGAGGGGCCGTCTTCGCCCAGCAGCCGCCTGTACCGGTCGAGGCGGCACTGGCCCAGCCGGCGCCTGGGCCCGGCGACTTCGAGATTCCCGGCGGGGCGTTCTTCACCCAGGCCCTGCCCGGGCGAACGGATGGCGCGGGCTTCGCCGTGCAGGACGGACACGGGGCCCGGCTCTGGTCGGCCTTCCTCGCCCGGGGTGGCGTGGAAGGCCTCGGCTATCCCATCAGCCGCCGCTTCGAGTGGGACAGCCAGGTTGCCCAGGCGTTCGCGCAGGGCATCCTGCGCTGGGACTCCGAGGCCGGCGACGCCCAGCTCCTGCCGCGCGCGGCGCTGCCCGGCGGCAAGCTCCCGGACTACGCGATCCAGCCGGACAGGCCGCCGCTCGTCGCGGCCGAGCTCGAGCGCAAGCCCTGGTCGGGCTGGTGGTGGCCGGCCTTCGAGGGGCGCGGCCCCACCCTCTACCAGTCCAACGGCCCGCTGGACAAGTACGACCGCTACGTCGAGCGGGCGACCGGCGAGAACCCGCTTGCGCGCCCCTGGGAGCGCCAGGAGATGCGCTTCCCCGGCTCCACGTGGGCTGGCCACTGCAACGGCTGGGCCGCGGCCTCACTGCTGGAGCCCGAGCCCACCGAGCCGCGCGAGGCCTTCGGGGTCACCTTCAGCGTGGGTGACCTGAAGGGGCTGCTGAGCGACTATCACTTCGCCGACGCCGCGGCCTGGACGTTCGGAGAGGGCGGCACGGTCGACCCGGCCGATTTCCACCGCGCGCTCCTGGACTGGGTGGCAGGCAAGGGCAAAGGGTTCGTGCTGACCTTCGAGATGGCGGACGGCGAAGTGTGGAGTTTCCCGGTCTACCGCTTCGAGACCGCCTGGGGCCCGGACCCGGAGGTGTTCGGCCTGTGGCGGGTGAGCACCACGGTGTGGGTGGCCAATCCAGACGTGCCGCCCGACTTCGTGGGCCTGAAGCCCTACCCCGGCCCGGAGGGGAAGACCTTCCAGTACGTGCTGGAGGGCGATCCCCGCGATCCCTCCGCCGGCGCCTGGACGGGTGCGAGCGAGCGCGGACGCTTCGCCCACCCCGGGCGGATCTGGTACCCCCAGCCGCAGATCCGCAACCTGGAGCGCCAACTGGCCAGCCCGAACCTCGACCGCACGACCCTCGACAACCTCCTGGCCGGGCGGTGACGCGGTGGCGCGGGGACGGGGAGACGGGGGGACACGGGGACGCGGGGACGCGGAGACGCGGCGTCCTTCGACAGGCTCAGGACGAGCGGGGGAGGTACTGCTTACTGCCTGCTGCCTGCTGCCTGCTGCCGACTGCCGAGGGTGTGACCAGTTTCAGTGCCGGCGGTCGCTGAGCCGT
>JACQUR010000340.1 GCA_016210245.1 Chloroflexota bacterium | reverse complement strand
GAGGTGGACGTGGAGAGCGGCGCGGTGCGCGTGCTTCGCCTGGTGGCGGTCCACGAGAGCGGGCGGATCATCAACCCGCTCCAGGCCGGCAGCCAGGTGCAGGGGGGCGTGGTCCAGGGCCTGGGCTACGGGCTGCTGGAGCGGCGCTGGGTGGACCGCGGCACCGGCCGGGTGCTCAACCCCAACCTGGAGGAGTACAAGCTGCCGACCGTGCTGGACGTGCCGCCCATCGAGCACCGCTTCGTCGGCCAGCCGGATCCGGTGGCCACTAGCCTGGGGGCCAAGGGCATCGGCGAGCCGCCCATCATCCCAACCGCGCCCGCCATTGCCAACGCCGTCGCCCACGCCCTCGGTCGCCCGGTCACCCGCATCCCGCTGACCCCGGACGAGGTACACTGCTTGCTGCGGGGGGCGAGCTAGTGCGCGCGTTCGTCCACCTCACCCCTGCTGACCTGCCGGCTGCCCTGGGCGCGCTGGACGAGGACTGGCGGACCCGCATCCTGGCCGGCGGGACGGACCTGCTGACGGAGATGAAGGCTGGCCTGGTCCAGCCGGAGCGCGTGCTGGACGTGAAGCCGCTGGCCGCGCTGCGCGGCATCGTGTACGACCCGCAGCGCGGGCTGCGCCTGGGGGCGCTGGTGACCCTGGGCGAGCTCGCCCACCGCACGCTCGTGCGGGAGCGCTACACCGCCCTGAGCCAGGCCGCGGAGCTGGCCGCTTCCCCGCAACTGCGCAACATGGCCACGCTGGGCGGCAACCTGTGCCAGTCCAGCCGCTGCTGGTACTACCGAGGCGGGTTCCCCTGCTACCTGCGCGGCGGCGCCGCCTGCCCGGCCGAGCAGGGCGAGAACCCGTACCACGCCGTGCTGGATGGCGGGCCGTGCCACACCGTCCAGCCCTCCGACCTGGCCACGGCGCTGGTGGCGCTGGATGCGACCGTCCACCTGCACGGGCCCCAGGGCGAGCGGGTGCTGCCGATCGAGCAGTTCTTGACCCGCCCCGAGCCCGACCACTGGCGGCTCAACGCCCTCGGGCCGCGGGAGGTGCTGGCGGAAGTGCGGATTGCGGCCTCGGCCGAGGCCGGGCGCAGTGTGTTCCTGAAGGCGATGGAGCGGGCGAGCTGGGATTTCGCCCTGGCCAGCGTGGCCCTGTGGGTGCGGGTAGCGGGCGACACGATCCGTGCCGCCCGCCTGGTCCTCGGGGGCGTGGCCACAGTCCCCTGGCGAGCGCGGGAGGCGGAAACCCTCCTGGTCGGTGCCCGCGCCAACCCGGCCGCGGCGCGCGCCGCGGCCGCGGCAGCGTTATCCAGCGCCCGCCCCCTCAAGGACAACGCCTACAAGGTCGGCCTGGCCAGAGGGCTGGTGCGGCGCGCAGTGCTGGAACTGAGGTAGTGGGATGCCAGGGGCGCAGCACGGGACACCGTGCTGCTCCCCGGGCATCCTACTACCCCCTGCCGCTTCACGGCCCCGGCGGTCTAGTGCTTCCTGGCCTTCTTTGCTGGTGCCGGCTCCGCCGACTCCGGCCTTTCTGGAGCCTCCCCGGGCTCCGGCAGGCCGAGGATCTCCCATGGCTCAAGGTCGTATGGGGGAACTGCGATCGTCCTGTCGTCAATAATTCCCTTCTCGACGTTCTCCATGGTTTCCTCGAATGTTGGCCATCGACTCTCGCGATCCATGCGACGCCGGCGTGGCGGAGTCCCCTGCTCCTGCGATGTGCGCGGCGCACCCTGCAGGCGGAGTGCGCCGAGCACATCAGTCATGCGCTTGTGGGCCTCCGCGGCGGTCTCGGCCGTGACCTCCTGCACTGGCAGGATGCTGGCGGCAGCACCGCTACTCCTGTAGGGATCGGGCAGGTCCTCGACGGTCACCATATCAAGGGCAACAGCGAGTGGCCGCGCGAACTCGAACTCTCGAAAGAAGACCTGGCCACCGGGCCCTTCCGCCACATAGAAAACCGTAGTCGGTTTGGCGAGAGGCCCGAAGAGGACCGGCCTGAACCTCAAGGTGACAGCCATCGCTCGATGTCCCGCCCTGTCGACTGCTTGGCTTCGTAGAAATTGCCTCGCTTGCCTCAACACTAGCGCTTCTTGGCCTTTCTGGCCTTCCTGGGTAGTGCCTCCGCTGCCTCCGGTCTTTCTGGAGCCTCCTCGGGCTCCGGCAGGCCGAGGACCTCCCACGGCTCCAAGTCGAATGAGGGCACCGCGATCTTCCTATCGTCAACGATGCCCCTCTCGACGTTCTCCAGGATTTCCTTGGGCGTTGGCCATCGTCTCTTGCGAGCCATGATGCTTCCTCCACTTCCGCTACGGAGGCAGAATTCGATCATAGCGCAAACCAAGTTGCGGCGCTATGCTCTGCCAGATGGCATTGGTCAACCCCAGCCAAGCTGCTTGAGTCGTCATCGCACCAGACTGGACCAGAGTCCGATAGTGCGGGCGAAGGTTCAGGTACTCAGCGTTCCAGGCCACCTCCACGGCGTCGGGTGTTGGCAACAGCATCCCTGACCTCTTGTTCAGGAGATACCTCGTTCCGTTTGCCCCCACTACCACCAGAGTACGAATAGCCGGATAGCGAGCAAGGAGTGCGCCATCTGCATCTGAGAAGGCAGAACTGCCCGGATGGGTATGCAAACTCACGTAGCGGCGCCCTGGCATAAGTGCTTGCAGCAAAGGGCTGATATCGACACCACTGGCAGTCCCCTGCAGGATTCCACCCACTCTGGTCCCCGTCGCCGCGTCAACCATCGCCGCAAACTCGGTGCCGTGGAGCATGGTGCTGGCCTGTAGCAGTTGGCCCAGAGCTTCTATCGCCTGGGCCACGGCTTTCCGGAGGCCGTGGGCTCGCAGCGTCTGAACTACCGGGCTTGGCGCGCTGCTGGATGGCCCACCGGCCATTGGAGATGGCCTACTCGTCCAGCCTGAACAGGCGCGAGGCCGTCTTCCACAGGATCTGCTCGCGCTCGCTCTCCGAGAGCTGCGCCTCGTCCAGGGCCTTCATGCGGAGCGCGTGCAGGTTCTGGGGCTCGCGCACCCAGCGCCAGGTGGCCGACCAGTCGGTGCCGAACATGATCCGCTCGGCCCCGATCCTGTCGATCGCCTGGCGCAGGTGGGCGCCGGTGGTGCCTACCGTGTCGAAGTAGACGTTCACGTTTCGCAGCGCCACGGTGAGGGCCATGTCGAAGTAGGTCTGGATGCCTCGCCCCATCTTGGTGAGCACGATCGGCACCTGGGGGAACCTGGCCGCGACCTCGTCCACGAAGATCGGATTGCCGTAGTAGAGCGCGCCCGGAAACTGGGACCAGGCGGTGGGGAACAGGATCGGCAGGCGGTACCTGGCCAGGGTCTCCATGATCGGGGCGAGGTCGCGGGCGATCTTCTCCGGGTGGATCTCGTTGGTCAGCGCCCGCACGAAGGTCTCCCCCACTCCACGCACGCCGAGCTGCTCGATGCAGGACACGATCTCCTCAGGCGCCTGCTCTCGAGCCGGGGTGGGGTCTTCCAGGTAGCCGGCGGCCTCCTGGTCGTGGCCCAGGCGTAACAGCGGGATCAGCCGGTCGGGGTAGCGCCGGGCCGCCGCGACCACCTGCTGGTTGGTGATGTAGCCGGGCGCCGCCTGGACGATGGCCTTCGCGACCCCGTTGCGGCCCATGTCCGCGACCAGTTGGTCGGTATTGTCGACCGGGGTCTCCGTCAGCCTGGCCTGGTAGAGCTGCGGATACCTGGTCCGGAAGGCGATCAGGTCCTCGGTAGTCCTGATCTTGTCGTCCAGGTCCATAAAGGATGGGAAGCCCCAGATGTGTACGTGGGCGTCGATCACCATGCTGCTATTCCTCCCGATCCTCCAAACGCTCGCGCGAGCTTGAAGCCCCTCCCTCGATTCTCACACGATCGACCGTGAACAGGACTGGTCGTCTCCGCGAGCCCTCGTCACATACCCAGGATAGCCGTTGAGGCGGATTGCGCCGGGGATGTGGTCCTGCCACCTGGTATGCCAGTGTGTTGCTACCGCCTGGGAGGACGGCCGCGGCTGCGGGAAATGAAGGAGCGCTTCGGCGAAGCCTTCACAGCGGTCGTGCTACGCTGAGATTCGGCCCCGGCCGGGCGCCACGGTGAGGGCGCGCGCGACGAGCTCAGCCCCGTGAGCGATCGTCTTGGACCGTCCGCGCGTGTCTTCTCGAATGAGGCCGAACGCCTCGGCATAGGCGCGGCCATGGGTCTGGACTGCAGCGCGCACTGCCTCGAGGGCCTCAGCCCCGGTGTCGAAGAAGCCGGCCACATTGCGGGTGGTCAGGTCCCAAAGCTCGAATCTCATGTCTGCATTCTACTCTGCCCCTCAGACGGACACAGCTGGCCGAGCTGAAGAAAGCGCTATCGCACCTCTACGCCCGGCTGACTCTCACCTTCACGCAGGCGTCCAGCGCGGCGGCCACGGTGTCGAAGCGGTCGAGCGAGAACCTGAGCAGGCTGTTGAAGTGGACACCCTGGCCGCGCGCGCGGTCGTTCCTGGCCCAGCGACCCGTGATGCCCGGCACGGCCAGGCACTCGGGGTGGATGCCCTGGGTCAGGCGGGCAACCCCCTCCGCCCGCCGACCATCAGCGGTCTCGAGGACGATGCGGTCGCCCTCGCGAATGCCTTTCCGCCTGGCGGTCTCGGCGTTGATGCCCACCGTGAAGACCTTGGTGTTCCTGCCGGCCAGCTCCACCAGCCAGGCGTTCTCTCCCGTGAAGGTGTAGGTCATGAAGGGCAGCTTCTGGTTGACCACCCACAGGTCGTACTCCGGCGGCAGCTCGCCCTCGCGGTAGCACGGCTTCCACTCGACCAGCGGCAGGTAGTCGGAGGTGTCCCAGGGGATGTCGCGCTCCTCGGTGAAGGCCTTCACCGCCTCGCCCGCGTCGATGAAGTGCTCCAGGTAGAGCGGGATGCGGGCCTCGTGATAGGCCCGCGGGTAGCTCTGGGCGGTGCTGCGGCGCACGCCCTCGTAGTAGCCGTGCTGGCGGAAGTAGTTCAGCCCGTGCTCGTCGCCGCACAACGCCTTCGACCACCGGTCGGCGATCTCCTCCCAGGTGTAGGTGCGAGTGGGATCGAGCTGGTGCGGTCCCTCGAGCTGGGCCGCTCGATTGAAGGTCGCGTACAGGTCGGGCAGGATGCCCAGCCGCTCGGCCGCGTCCAGCAGCACCTCGCCCCAGTAGCGAGCCTGGCCAAAGGGCTTGACCACTGGCTGCTGGAAGTTGAAGGTGAACGTCTCGTAGGGCATGGCCGCGGTGGCGTAGTGGTAATACGGGTTATGGACCAGGGGCACCAACCGCTCCAGGGCGTGCTGGTCCGGCAGCAGCAGGTCCGCGAACTCGGTCGTCTCGTCGTGGTGGGTCGCCATCGAGCAGATGAACGGGATGCTCTTCAGCGCCTCCGCGATCGCCGGCGGGTCGCCGCTGGCCGCGACCATGTTGGTCCGGCACTGGATGAGCACCTCGGCCTTGTACGGCAGCCCGAACTCCTCGGGATAGCGCAGGCCCAGCCAGAGCATGGCCCGGGCGACGACCGAGACCGGGAACAGCTCGATCAGCTCCAGCGTCTCCGGGGGCTTGACCTGGCGCCTGGGGAGCGGCGAGTGCATGTGGCCGCCGTACGGGTTGTTGGGGATCATCAGTCCGTCCGGGTCTTCCTGCGGCCGCCAGCTCGGACCCGAGGCCGCCGCGTTCAGCAGGCCGCCCGGCACGTCCACGTTGCCCAGCAGCACGTTCAACTGCCCGATGCTCATCCCGTTGAGCAGGCTGTGCTTGTGGCCGGACACCCCGCGGTACCAGCACGCCACGGCCGGGCGGAAGGGCAGCGTCGCGCCTTCCAGGGTGATGGTGCGCCCGATCCCAGCCGCCTCCACCATCTCGGCGGCGATGCGCTGGATGGTCCGGGCGGGAATGCTGGTGATCTCCTCCGCCCGCTGGAGCGTGTACGGCTGCAGGTGCTCCTTGAAGGCGTCGAAGCTCGGGCGCGCCCGCCGGCCGCCCATCTCGACCCAGCCCTCCAGCGCCGCGTGCTGCCAGTCCACGGCATCGTAGGCCATGGCCACGTGTGTGCGCTGGTCGACCACCAGCGGCTTGCCACTGGCCGGCTCGCGCACGTAACGGCCGTCCTCGCTGATGAGGTAGGCGGCGTTGGTGTAGCGCCGCAGAAACTCCTTGTCGTAGTGGTCCCGCTCGACCACCCACTCGCGCATCAGCGCCAGGGCAAAGGCGGCGTCAGTGCCCGGCCGAAGAGGCACCCACTCGTCGGCCTTGGAGGCGGCGGTGGAGCAGACCGGGTCGACCACCACCAGCTTCATCCCGCGCGCCCGCGCCTCGGCCATGGCGTGGGTGAGGCCCATGGCGTTCATCTGGGCGACGAAGCCGTAGGAGGTACCGAACATGAGCAGGTAGTTGCACAGGTGCAGGTCGGGATGGACGTCGTTCGACCCGGTGAGGGTGAAGGCGACCGGGTGGACGCCGTTGCCACAGAAGAAGCCGGCCGAGGCGGTGGTCAGGTTGGGACTGCCGAAGGCGGAGGTGAAGGCGCGCGCCAGGTGGAAGGAGTAGCGATCGAAGGTCACGACGACGGCGCTGCGCGGGTCCTTCTGCCGCGCGGCTCGCAGCTTGGACACCAGCAAGTCCATCGCCTCGTCCCAGGAGATCTCTCTCCAGCCGGGATCGACGCCGATGCCCTTCTCCGGATTGGTCCGCACCAGGGGCGCGCCAATGCGGTTCGGGTTGTAGAGGTTCATGAGCGCTGCGTTGCCCTTGGCGCACACCTTGCCATAGTTGGGCGCCACTCCCGGGATGCCCTCGACCTTCACCGCTGTGCCGTGTACCCGCCGCACCCGGATCGTGCAGGCGTTGTAGCACATGTCACACGCGGAGGGGACCCACGTGTCCTCGTCTGCCGTTGAAGTTCCGATGGCCATACGCCCACCTCCGTTTGAAAGGCGAGAGGGTTGCTGGCGGGTGCCACCCCGGAGGGCAGCTTCGGGTCCCCTCTCCTCAGCTCGCGAGCCGCGCGCTCGAACGGGCCGCGAAGCTGATGGTACGCCATAGGCGGTAGGGCGTCAAAGAAGTGCTCGGGCCCCGGCGACGCGGGGCTCACAGCCCGCACGTCTTGACACCACTGCCCGCCACCCGGTACTCTGCCCCTCGTTCGAGACGACCGGGGCACTCATCTGGCCTCGGGATGTCGCCTGGAACACGGGCGGGTGTATGGACTCCCGCGCAGCGCGCAGCGCCAGCCCCAACGGTCAGCACGACGGCAGCGCCTCCGCAGGCGCCCGGGCCATTGCGCTGCGCCACGTGTCCAGGCGGTTCGGCGGCGGCAGCCAGCGCGTGGCGGCCATGGAGGACGTGACCCTGGACATCCCGCCCGGCTGCTTCTTCACCCTGCTGGGGGAGAGCGGCTCGGGCAAGACCACCACCCTGCGCTGCATCGCCGGCCTGGAGGACCCCGACCAGGGCGAGATCCAGATCGCGGGCCAGACCGTCTTCTCCTCCAGGCAGGGCGTATGCGTGCCGGCCCACCGTCGCAACATCGGCATGGTGTTCCAGTCCTACGCCCTGTGGCCCCACATGACCGTCTTCCAGAACGTCGCCTACCCGCTGGAAGCGCGTCGCCTGGGCGGAGAGGAGATCGCCCGCCGGGTGCGGACCGTGCTGGAGCACGTGGGGCTGGCCGACAAGGCCAGCTCGCCCGCGCCCAACCTGAGCGGCGGCCAGCAGCAGCGGGTCGCCCTGGCCCGCGCCCTGGTGATGGAGCCGAGCATCCTGCTGCTGGACGAGCCGCTCTCGAACCTGGACGCCCGGCTGCGGGATGAGATGCGGCGCGATCTGCTGGTGCTCCAGCGGCGCCTGCGCACCACCACCCTCTACGTCACCCACGACCAGGAGGAGGCGCTGGCCCTGTCCGACGTCATCGGGGTGATGAGCCGCGGGCGGGTCGTCGAGGTGGGCAGCCCGGTCGACATCTATCACGAGCCGAAATCGGCCCTGACCGCCGGCTTCGTCGGGGTGACCAACGTGATCCCGGGCGAGGTGGCAGGGCGCGCGCCCTCGGGCCATGTGCTGGTGCGGACCGCACTGGGGGTGCTAGCCTGCCGGTGCGCGCGGGCGCCCGGGGAAGGGCAGCCGGCGGTGGTGTTCGTGCGACCCGAGCGTATGCGCCTCGAGGTGGATGGCGCCCAGGGGCCGCCCAACCGCGTCCCGGCCGTGGTCGAGGCGACCAGCTTCCTGGGCTCGTGGAGCGACTACTGGCTGCTGGCCGGCGACCTGCGGCTGAGGGTTCGCAGGGAGTTCGCTCAGGCCATCGCTCCGGGCACCGAGGTGGTCGTGGCTATGCCCGCGGAGGCGTGCCTGGCCTTCGCAGGCGAGGACGTGTCTTCTCATTTCTTGACAGGGAGGCAAGTGTGGACGCACGAGTCAAAGGGTTCGGCCTAGCTCTGGCAACAGCGCTCCTGGTGCTGGCCTGCGCGCCAGCCCCGTCCGCCGCACCGGCCGCGTCCGGCGCGAAGCCCGCGGCCGCAGCCCAGAGCCCCGAGCAGCTCTGGGCGGCCGCGAACGCGCTGCCCGCGGCCGAGCGCCAGGCGAAGCTGGTGGCCGAGGCGACCAGGGAAGGCAAGCTGATCTGGTACACCACCGGCGACGTCACCGCCATCGAGCGGCGCAAGGAGGCCTTCCAGAAGAAGTACCCGGGCATCAAGGCCGAGCACTTCAAGGCGGACGTGGCCGAGGTGCTTCAGCGCCTGCTCACCGAGCACCGGGCGGGGACCACCTTCGCCGACGTGTTCGAGGCGCCCAGCCTGGAGGCCCTCAGCGCCCAGCAGGGCGGCGCCCTGGGCCGCTACCCCTCGCCCGAGCGGGCCGCCTTCGGCCCCGAGTTCCTGGACGCGGACGGCTACTGGAGCCTGTTCCGACAGGAGCTGGAGGTGGTGGGCTACAACACCAACCTGGCCAAGAAGGACGGTGTGCCGACCAGCCTGGAAGGGCTGGTCGATCCGGCCCTCAAAGGCAAGCTGGGCCGCACCGCCCTGGGCGCTCGCTGGGTGCAGGGGGTGTTCCAGGTGATGGGCGAGGAGCAGGGGCGCGCCTACCTGCAGAAGCTGGCCGCCAACCAGCCGCGCATCTACGCCTCCAATACCGCCCTGGCCAGCGCGCTCAGCAGTGGCGAGGTGGCCATCGCCTTCGACGTCCACCTCGAGCAGGTGCGCGCCAGCAAGCAGAAGGGCGCGCCCGTGGACGTCGTCGTCCCGGACCCGATCTTTCTCCAGGTAGGCGCGATCGCGGCGACGAAGAACGCGCCCCATCCGCACGCGGCCGCCCTGTTCGTCGACTTCATCCTGTCCGAGGAGGGCCAGATGCTGGTGGCGAACATGCAGAACCCCACCCGCAAGGGACTGGAGTTCCCGGATAGTCCGCTCCTGAAGGGCATCAAGAAGATCGTCACCTACTCGCCCGACCTGGTGGGCAAGGGCGGCACGGAAGCTCAGAAGCTGTTCGAGCAGCTCTTCGTTCGCTGAGGGCTGAGTGCTGAGTCCTGAGTGCTGAGTCCTGAGTAGAAGACCTCACTCAGGACTCAGGACTCAGCACTCAGGACTCAGGACTCGAGCGACGCTGCGTGCGCTGAAACGGGGGTGCGCGAGGTGAGGACCTACCGAGTGGTCCACTACCTCAACCAGTTCTTCGCCCAGCTCGGCGGCGAGGACCAGGCCGACCTCCCACCGCGGGTGGTGCCCGGGCCGGTCGGCCCCGGTCGGCTGCTAGCGCGCGAGCTGGGTGGGGCGGCGGAGGTGGTGGCGACGGTTGTCTGCGGCGACAACTACTTCGCCGAGGACCTGGAGCGCGGGCTGCGCGAGGTGCTGCCCCTGATCGCCGCCCAGCGCCCGGATGCGGTGGCGGCGGGCCCGGCCTTCGACGCCGGGCGCTACGGTCTGGCCTGCGGCGCCGTGGCGGCCGGGGCGCAGGAGCAGCTCGGCCTCCCCTCGGTGGCCGGCATGTATCCGGGCCAGGCGGCCGCCCCGACCTATCGCGCGCGCGTGTACGTCGTCGCCACCGCCAGCTCGACCCGCGACATGGGGCCTGCCCTGGCCCGGATGGCGAAGCTGCTGCTGAAGCAGGTGCAGGGCACGCCGCTGGGCAGCCCCGAGGAGGAGGGCTATCTGCCCAGGGGCTTGCGCAAGAACCAGGTCCATGCCCTGCCAGCCGCAACGCGCATGGTGGACATGCTGCTGGCCAAGGTCGCAGGGCGCCCCTTCCAGACCGAGGTCCCGATGCCCGAGGTGGTGCCGGTTGCGCCCGCCCCGCCCATCGCGGACCTCTCGCGGGTGGCCATCGCCCTGGTCACCAGCGGCGGAATCGTGCCCCGCGGCAACCCGGACGGGCTGCGCTCCCACGCCTCCGATCGCTACGGCCGGTACTCCCTGCGTGGCCTGGAGCGTCTGCCCGGCGGCGCCTTCGAGGCCCACCACGCCGGCTACTATCACAAGTTCGTCAACCAGGATCCTAACCGCATGGTGCCGCTCGACGCCCTGCGCGAGCTGGCGCGGCAGGGGCGCATCGGCGGTGTGGGCGAGCACCTCTACACCCTGGCCGGCAGCGCGACCGCCCCGGCCATGGCCAGGGTGCTGGGCCAGCGCATGGCGGCGGACCTCGAGGCGGAAGGTGTGGCAGGAGCCATCCTGACCTCCACCTGAGGGAACTGCACGCGCTGCGGGTCAGCGCTGGCCAACGAGCTGGAGCGGAACGGGCTGCCGACGGTGCTGATCAGCAACCTGCGCTCCGTGGCCGAGTACATGCACGTCCATCGCTTCGTGCCGGGGGTGGCGATCCCCCACCTGCTCGGCAACCCCGCCCTGCCGCCCGAGGAGGAGCGGCTCTTGCGCCTGGAGTTGGTCGCCCAGGCGCTGGAGCTGTTGGAGACGCCGGTCGGCAGTCGGCAGGAGGCCGACGGCAGAAGGCAGTGAACTCCATGCATCTCGCTAGGTGGCACAGGCGTCTCGCCTGTGCCGCGTCCACCGGGCTACGGGCACAGGCGAGACGCCTGTGCCACTGGCAGGAGGGGGACACACACTGTAGGCACGCAAGCCTGCACCCTTGCTGCCTTCTGCCTTCTGCCT
>JACQUR010000345.1 GCA_016210245.1 Chloroflexota bacterium | reverse complement strand
GAAGATCACCGTGGACGACCTGGGCGAGTTCCTGGAGCTGAATAACTCTATCAACACGATGGTGGACCAGATGCTGTCCTTCGCCTCGGAAGTGACCCGGGTGGCCCGCGAGGTGGGTACCGAGGGCAAGCTGGGCGGCCAGGCCCAGGTGGGCGGTGTGTCCGGCACCTGGAAGGACCTGACCGACAACGTCAACTTCATGGCAGCGAACTTGACCAACCAGGTGCGCGGCATCGCCAGGGTGGTGACCGCCGTGGCCAACGGCGACCTCAAGCAGAAGCTGACGGTGGAGGCGAAGGGCGAGATCGCCGCCCTCTCCGACACGATCAACAGCATGATCGACACCCTGGCTACCTTCGCCGACCAGGTCACCACGGTGGCCCGGGAGGTGGGCGTGGAGGGCAGGCTGGGCGGCCAGGCCAACGTTCCCGGCGCGGCGGGCACCTGGCGAGACCTGACCGACAACGTCAATCGGCTGGCCGCTAACCTCACCACCCAGGTACGGGCCATTGCCGAGGTCGCCATCGCCGTGACCAGGGGCGACCTCACCCGGTCCGTCCAGGTGGACGCCTCCGGCGAGGTGGCGGTGCTCAAGGACAACGTCAACCAGATGATCGCCAACCTGCGCGAGACCACCCAGGTCAACGCGGAGCAGGACTGGCTGAAGACCAACGTGGCGCGCTTCACCCGGATGCTTCAGGGCCAGCGGGACCTGATCACCGTGGCCCAGCGGATCCTGTCGGAGCTGGCGCCGGTGGTCTCGGCCGAGCATGGCGTCTTCTACAGCATGGGCGCCGCGGAGGGCGGCGAGCCGGAGCTGAAGCTGCTGGCCGGCTACGCCCTCGAGCAGCCGGGGAACGTCGGCGCCAACCTCAAGCTGGGCCAGGGGCTGGTGGGGCAGTGCGCCGCGGGGAAGCAGCGGATCCTGGTGGACAAGGTGCCGGGCGATTACATCCGCATCAGCTCCGGCCTCGGCTCCGCCCCGCCCATGGCCATCGTCGTGTTGCCGATCATCTTCGAGGGGCAGGTCAAGGCCGTCCTGGAGCTAGCCTCCTTCGACCGCTTCAGCGCCGTCCACCTCGCCTTCCTGGAGCAGTTGGCCGAGAGCATCGGCATCGTGCTGAACACCATCGAGGCGACGATGCGGACCGAGGCTCTGCTGAAGCAATCCCAGTCGCTGGCGGAGGAGCTGCAGCAGACCAACAACGAGCTGGAGGAGAAAGCGCGGCTGCTGGTCGAGCAAAAGGCCGAGGTGGAGGCCAAGAACGCGGAGGTGGAGCGGGCCAGGCAGGCGCTGGAGGAGAAGGCCGAGCAGTTGGCGCTCACCTCCAAGTACAAGTCCGAGTTCCTCTCCAACATGTCCCACGAGCTGCGGACGCCGCTCAACAGCCTGCTGATCCTCTCCCAGCAGCTCTCGGAGAACCTGGAGGGCAACCTGGTGCCGAAGCAGGTGGAGTTCGCCAGGACGATCCACTCCGCCGGCACCGACCTGCTCACTCTGATCAACGACATCCTCGACCTCTCCAAGATCGAGTCGGGCACCGTGACCCTGGACCTGGGGGACCTCCGCTTCCGGGACCTGGGCGACTACGTCGAGCGGACTTTCCGGCACGTGGCTGTAGACAAGGGGCTGGACTTCTTGATCGAGCTGGATCCGAACCTGCCGGCCAGCATCTTCACCGACGCCAAGCGGCTCCAGCAGATCCTGAAGAACCTGCTCTCCAACGCTTTCAAGTTCACGGCCCGAGGCGAGGTGGTGTTCCGGGTCGAGGCGGTCAAGGAAGGCTGGGCAGCCGACAACGAGCTGCTGAGCCGAGACGGATCGGTGATCGCCTTCTCCGTGCGCGATACCGGCATTGGTATACCCCGCGACAAGCAGCAGTTGATCTTCGAGGCGTTCCAGCAAGCCGATGGCACCACCAGCCGCAAGTACGGCGGGACCGGCCTGGGGCTCTCGATCAGCCGGGAGCTTACCCGACTGCTCAACGGCGAGATCCATCTGGCCAGCACGCCCGGCCAGGGCAGCATCTTCACCCTCTACGTGCCCCAGACCTACACGCTCGGCCCAACTGCCGGGCGCAGCGAGGAGCCGGAGACGGAGAGGGTGCCATGGGTGCGGCCGTCGACCGGCCAGACCAGGTCGGTGATCCGGCCGGTGCCGGGTATCCGGTGGACCGACGATGGGCCCCCGGCCCTGGCGGAGCCGCACGCGGGCAGAGAGCAGACCGCGCTCATCCCGGCGAGGGCCCAGCTCGGCGACAGCCGGGACGACATCCTCCCCAGCGACCGGGTGCTGCTGATCGTGGAAGACGATCCGAGCTTCGCTCGCATCCTGCTGGACATGGCCCACGCCAACGGCTTCAAGGCGCTGGTCGCGCTGAGGGGCAGCACCGCCCTGGCCCTGGCCCACGAGCTGAATCCGGACGCCATTACCCTGGACATCAATCTGCCGGAGATGGACGGCTGGAAGCTGCTGGACCATCTGAAGGACAACCCCAGCACCCGCCACATTCCGGTGCATATCATCTCCGTCGAGGAGGAGCAGGAGCGGGCGCTGAGGAAGTGGGCGCTCGCCTACCTGACGAAGCCGGTGAGCAAGGACACGCTGGAGGAAGCGTTCGCCCACCTCAAGCGCTACCTCGAGCGGGACGCGAAGAACCTGCTGGTGGTGGAGGACGACGACCGCCAGCGGGCCGCCATCATCGAACTGGTCGGCGGCGGGGACGTGAACACCGTCGCCGTGGCTTCCGGCGCCGAGGCGCTGGAGGTCCTCCGGGGGCGGGAGTTCGACTGCCTGGTCCTGGACCTGCTGCTACCCGACATGTCTGGCTTCGCCGTCATCGAGGCGACCCGGGAGGAACTGGGGCTTCGCACCCTGCCCATCATCGTCTATACGGGAAAAGAGTTGACGAAGGAGGAGTCGGCCCGTCTGGAGCGAATGGCCGACAGCATCATCGTCAAGGACGTCCGCTCACCGGAGCGGCTCCTGGACGAGACGGCTCTCTTCCTCCACCGGGTCGCCGCCAGGCTGCCCGAGGCGAAGCGGCGGATGCTGGAGCAGCTCCACCAGACCGACGCCGTGCTGGCCGGCCGGAAGGTCCTCATCGTCGACGACGACATCCGCAACATCTTCGCACTCACCGGCGTCCTGGAACGCCACAAGATAGCGGTGGTCTCCGCCGACAACGGCCGGGAGGCGATCAGGATCCTCCAGGAGACGCCGGACATCGACCTGGTGCTGATGGACATCATGATGCCGGAGATGGACGGCTACGCCACGACCCGGGCGATCCGGGAGATCGACCGGTTCCAGTCGCTCCCGATCGTCGCTCTGACGGCCAAGGCGATGAAGGGCGACCGCCAGAAGTGCCTGGATGCCGGCGCCTCGGACTACGTCGCCAAGCCGGTGGATACGGACCAGTTGCTGTCGCTGCTGCGAGTGTGGCTGTACCGGTAGACCCAATCTCGTAATGGCGACTTCAGTCGTTGTGGCCCCGCAGGAACGACTGAAGTCGCCACTACGAGACTGCTGCCAGGTAGGGGACCGATTCTCCGATGGGGTGGACAGGTTTGGAAACAGATGACAGAGTGAGCGTGCTGCTGGTCGACGATCAGGATGAGAACCTGCTTGCCCTGGAGACGGTGCTCGCTGGGCCGGGGCTGAAGCTGGTCAAGGCCAGCTCGGGGATCCAGGCGCTCAAGTGCCTCCTGGACGAGGACTTCGCGGTGGCGCTGCTGGACGTGAGGATGCCCGACATCGACGGCTTCGAGACGGCCGCCCTGATGAGAGAGCGGGACCGGTCGCGGAACACGCCGATCATCTTCATCACGGCGCTGAGCACGGCGGAGACCCACGTCTCCCGGGGATACTCGCTGGGGGCCGTCGACTACATCTTCAAGCCGATCGTGCCGGAGGTGCTGCGGGCCAAGGTCCAGGTGTTCGCGGAGCTTTTCCGGAAGACCCGGCAGGTGGAGCGGCTCAACGAGAGCCTGAGGCAGCGGACCCGCGAGTTGGAGGCCGCCAACCGGGACCTGGAGAGCTTCTCCTACTCCGTCTCCCACGACCTGCGGGCCCCCCTTCGCGCCATCGCGGGCTTCGCCGATATCATCTCGCGCCGGTACCGGGACGCGCTGAGCGAGGAGGCGCGGCACTACTTCGACAACATCGTCGAGGCGTCCGAGCGCATGGGCCAGTTGATCGAGGATCTGCTCGCCTACGCTCGCCTGGGACGCCAGGCGTTGCGGAGGCGGCGGGTGTCGCTGTACGAGCTGATAGCGCAGATAGCGGCCGACCTCGCGCCCCGGTTGGCCGAGACCGGCGGGCAAGTCTCGCTCTCCCCGAACCTTCCGACGGTGCATGGCGATCCAACCCTCCTGGGCGAGATCTTCACGAACCTGATTGGGAACGCCCTCACCTACAGCCGCCCCGGAGTGCCACCGCAGGTATCGGTCACCTGTGAGGTAGGCCTGGATTGGGTGACCGTCCAGGTCCGCGACAACGGCATCGGCATCCCGCCGGAGCACCAGGAGAGGATCTTCGAGGTGTTCCAGCGGCTGCAAAGCGAGAGCAGCCACCCCGGCACCGGCATCGGACTCGCCATCGCCAGGAAGTCGGCGGCGATGATGGATGGCCGGGTGTGGGTTCAGTCCGTGGTGGGCGAGGGCAGCACCTTTTCCGTCACGTTGCCGCGCCACGCGCGCGAGATGATCCTGGCCGCGCGTGAAGGAAGGGAGCCGTGGACGGACCGCGTCGCATCCTCCTAGTCGAAGACAATCGCATGGACGCGGAGCTGTTGCTGGAGGCGTTCGGCGAGACGCTGCCCGGCGGCGAGATCCACCTCGCCCCCGACGGCCAGGTCGCTCTGGACTGCCTCCTGGGGAACGACGCGCTCGACGACCGGGTCGAGCCCGGGCTGCCGGAGCTGGTCCTGCTCGACCTGAAGCTCCCCGGGGTCAGCGGCTTCGAGGTGCTGAACCGAATCAAGACCACCCCCGGCGTCAAGCGGCTGCCGGTGGTGGTGCTCACCTCGTCCCGCGAGCGGAGCGACCGGGCCCTGGCTTACGACCTGGGCGCCAACAGCTTCCTGGTCAAGCCTCTCACCTACGCTGGCTTCCTGGAGACGGCCCGCGCCGTCCAACACTACTGGTTGACCCTGAACGTCGCGCCGCCTGAGAACTGAGGCCTACCCCCTGCGGCAAATTGGAGGCTGACGATGACCCCGCCGATCCGCGTCCTGTACGTGGATGACTCACGCTTCGATCGAGAGCTGGTGCGGGACGTCCTGGAACGGGAGCACGGTGGCTTTGCCGTCGTCGAGGCCCAGGCTCGGGAGGAGTTCGAGGCCAGGCTCGGCGAGGGCGGCTTCGACCTGGTGCTGAGCGACTTCAACATCCTCGGCTTCGACGGGCTGGAGGTCATCGATGCGGTCCGAGCCAGGGATCCGCACCTGCCGGTGGCGATCGTCACCGGGACCGGATCGGAGGAGGTGGCGGCCGAGGCGCTGAAGCGGGGGGCGGAGGACTACGTCATCAAGACCGCCCAGCAGATCCGGCGGCTGCCGAGCACCATCCTGGGAATCCTCGAGAAGAGGCGGCTGAGCGCGGAGCGGGAGCAGGCAGAGCGGGAGCTGCTGGCGGCGGCCCGGCGGTGGCAGATCACCTTCGACGCGGTGCAGGAAGCAGTGGCGGTGTTAGACGCCGAAGGCAACGTCGTGCTGCGCAACCGGGCCATGGCCGAGCTCCTGGGCAAGGCGGGCAGCGGCACCGTTGGCTGCCCCTGCTGCCGGGCGGCGGGCGGTGGCCGCCGCCAGGTTTCGGTGGAGGATTGCACGGTGCAGCGGGCGCGGGAAACTCACTGCCGCGAGAGCGAGGTCGTGGAGTTGGCCGGGCGGTGGTTCAGCGTCGTCGTGGACCCCATCCTGGACGAGTGTGGGGGCTTCGCCGGGGCCGTTCACACCATGGCCGACATCACCGTCCGCCGGCAAGCTGAGGCGGAGCGCGAGCAGTTGCTGGCGGAAATCGGCGAGGCCAACGAGCGGCTCATGCAGGCCAACTTCGCGTCCGAGCAGATCCGAGAGCATCAGCAGGACCTCCTTCGGGCGGTTTCCCACGATCTGCGCACTCCCCTGACGGTCATCCTGGGCCATGCCCAGTTGCTGCAGCGGACCCTGTCCACCACCAAGCAGTCCTCCCCCCAGGCGGCAGCCTCCACGGCGGCCATCGTGGCGGGGGCCCTCCGCATGAACGCCATGCTCGCCGATCTCTCGGATTCGGCGAGTCTGGAGTCGGGCCAGATGAGGATCGTGAAGCAGCCCCTGGATCTGGGCGCCCTGGTCTGGGAGTTCCTGGGGCGAGCCGGCAGGGCGATCCCGGTGGAGAGGATACAGGTCGAAGTCTCGGCCGACCTGGGGCTCATCGATGCAGACCCGAACGCCGTGGAGCGGATCCTCACGAACCTGCTCACCAACGCTGTGAAGTACTCGCCCCCGGAGAGCCCGATCGGCCTACGGGTCGTCAGAGCCGATCATCAGGTCACGGTGTCGGTGATCGACCACGGATCGGGGATCGCGGCCGAGGAGCTTCCCAGGCTGTTCCAGCGGTTCTACCGGGTCAAGGGAACCACGAGCATCGACGGGCTGGGGCTGGGACTCTACATCTCGAGGCTGCTCGTCGAGGCCCACGATGGCCGGATCTGGGCAGAAAGCGACATGGGGAAGGGCAGCCGATTCAGCTTCTCCCTGCCCGCGATAACCCGCACCCCGAATAGGTCCCGCTGAGACCATCTCCAGAGCAAGTCCACGGTCGGAAGGGCAGCGCGCTGCCCTTCCGACCGTGGACTTGCTCTGG
Organism: Chloroflexota bacterium; assembly: GCA_016210245.1. Taxonomy (GTDB): domain Bacteria; phylum Chloroflexota; class UBA6077; order UBA6077; family JACQUR01; genus JACQUR01. Next base: position 4,226 of record JACQUR010000345.1, on the reverse strand, counting down.
AGAAAGAAAACCCTGGCAGCAGAGGTGATCGCCCGGATTCGGTATCACCCTGGTTTGCCCGGACCACCCCGCCCGGGTCCACCGAGGTTCTTATCGAGGATGGCGATCACGATGAGGGCGTAGGCGAAGAAGCGCACCAGGTAGAGCGCCGGGTCCCCCTCGTTGGGCCTGGGGCCCAGGGCGAGGAGCGTGCGCTGGATCCCCTCCAACCAGAAGGCGATGGCGAACATCAAGAACAACCGGTCGCCCGTCGTCCGCCAGTAGTGTAGGAAGAGCAAGCCGGCCAGCGCCGCGCCCATGGTGGTCGCTCCCAACAGGAAAAGGCTCATCGGACCACCCTACCCGGCATCCCAGATCAAGCCGAACAGCAGTATCGCCATCGAAGCCAGCCCCGCCGCATTGCGCAGAGCGAAGAGATCGACCTGGGGGACCACCACCAGGTCCAACAGGACGAGCGCGTTGTTCACGGTCAGCCCCACGAAGCAGAGCCCGGCCCAGAGCAGCAGTCTGGTCCGGTTCGCCGCGTATCCCCGCAGCAGCAGCCAGGCGCACGCCAGCGCTGTGAGCATGCAAAGGGTATAAGCGACCACGCCCATCTCACGGGTCCTTTCTTAGCCTGAAGGCATCCGTGAACTTCCGGAGGCTCAAGCCGGGCTTGGAATGGATCAGGTTGGTGACTCCCACAAGGCGGTGCCGGTAGACCTCCGCCAGCTTGTCCACCGCCAGCTCCAACCCACTGGGCCGCGGAGCATACCGATAGAGCTGCTCCCCGCTCGTCCGAAGCTCGAAGAAGCCGCGGCCGTGCAGATTGCGCAGCACGGTCGCCGCCAGGGCGGGGGAGATGTAGAGCCTGGCTCCCACGCGCTCGGCGGTCCACTCCTCCTCCCGGTTGCCGCGCAGCAGCAGAATCGCCTCCAACTCCGCGACCGAGTCGATCTTCTCGATGATGAGCTGCTTCACATCCTCGGGGATGCCCTGGTCGGTCATCGCTCTCCCTGACGACTTCGGGGCAACGCGGGAGTTGTCCTTCGATTGGGATGGAGCGTCCCTTGAGTCCGGTTCTCCCAAGCGACCCGCTAGCCAGCCATCGGATTGCCTGCTGGGGACTGGTACAGGTGACGTGCCAACCATTATCAACAGCGGGCTGTTGTGTGTCAACACTGCGAGTAGCAGAAACACAGAGCCGCCGACCGACGGGAGGCGCTAGCGGCCTTCCTCCTGCTCCATCAAGGTCCGGTAGTTCTCCAGGAATTTCCCCAGCCCCGACTGCCCCATCAGCATCTCCCGCCTCTCGACCGGCACCTCCATGAGCCTCGCCGCCATCACGCCGGCCATGGCCCGGCTGCCCAGCGACAGTAGCTCCTGCGCCAGCTCCGGATCCCTGGCCATCAGGGCTTCCTCGATCGACCCGATCATGGCCGCGTAACCGGAGACGATGATGCTGAGGGCCAGCACGGGGGACTCCGACATCACCCACATCAGACTCCTCACCGCGGGAAGCCTTGGCACCGAGGCCCGACCAATCGCTTCCAGGACGGCCGCCAGGTCCTCCCCTCCACGCCACCTCTCCCAGGCGTGAAGCTCGCACAGCAGTCCGCCATTCCGCGGGTCGGGCAGGGTGGCGGGCCGACCGCAGAGGGTGCCATCACCGTTGAGAGCACCGCAGTTGTAGCTCCGTTCTTCCATACAGCCATCCTCCTCGCGCCAGCATAACTCCACCCCGCTGGTGGTGCCGGTTTGGCTGCTGCCTCACCGCTTACCACGGGCAGGGTCCCGTGACAACAACTGAATGGCCCTGGTGAGGGAATACGCATGGATCTGGGGGGCCACTGAGCAAGCTATAATAGCGCCAGGAGGCTCGTGATGGCACTTGCCCCGCCCTCTCCCAGGGGAAGAGGGAGAGGAGTGCGGAGAAGGAGGCCCTATGACTCACCCCCCCAGGGTGCCGCTCCACCTGTGCGTCAACGGCGAGGAACACGACGTGCTCGTGCCCGTCCACAAGACCCTGCTGGAGGTGCTGCGGGAAGACCTGGACCTGACCGGCACGAAGCACGGCTGCGAGCTGGGCGAGTGCGGTACCTGCGCGGTGCTGGTGGACGGCCAGCCGCTGCTCTCCTGCCTGGCCCTGCCGATCGAGCTGCAGGGCTGTGCGATCACCACCGTGGAGGGTCTGGCCGAGGGCGGTCGGCCCCACCCGCTCCAGCAGGCTTTCGCCGAGCTGGGCGCGACCCAGTGCGGCTACTGCACGCCCGGCATGCTGGTGACGGCCAAGGCGCTGCTGGACCGCACTCCGTCCCCCACCCGCGACCAGGTGCGGGAGGCGATCAGCGGCAACCTGTGCCGCTGCACCGGCTACGTCAAGATCCTGGACGCCATAGAGGTGGCGGCTGAACGGATCCGCACAATCGGATGATCGGAGAGGCCCAGCATGAAACGCAAGCGTGCGCGACCGCAGATAGTCCTCCAGGACGGCAAGCCAAGCGCGGTCATCATCGCGATCGACGAGTATCGCGACATGCTGGAGCGACTGGAGGATCTGGAAGACTTGCGAGCTCTGGAGCAGATGCGCAAGGGCAAGCTGACCTTCAGAAGCCTGGAGGATATCCTGGAAGAGTACGATCGCGATGTACCAGGTCCTCCTCGAACGAAGGGCTGAGCGAGAGCTCGGAAGGCTCCCGCTAGCCACCCCAAGATTCTCAGCCGGGGTCGGCTGGCCCCTGCTGAAGTCGATTACTGGAGTCCGTGATGACCCCTAGCCTCCCCGACCACGAGACTCTCGCGGTTGTCGGCAAGCCGCTGCCCAGGGTGGATGGGCTGGCCAAGGCGGCCGGGGTGACCCGCTATGCCGACGATCTGAAGCTGCCGCGCATGGCCTTCGGCAAGCTGCTGCGCAGCCCCCATCCGCACGCCCGCATCCGGCGCATCGACCCCAGCCAGGCTCAGGCGCTGCCCGGGGTGTACGGCGTCATCACCGGGCGCGACCTGCCCAACAAATACGGCATCCTGCCCGTCAGCCAGGACGAGACGGCCCTGGCGGTGGACAAGGTGCGCTACGTGGGCGATCCGGTGGCCGCGGTCGCGGCCGTGGACGAGGAGACGGCCGAGCGGGCCTGCCGCCTGATCGAGGTCGAGTACGAGCCGCTGCCGGCCTACATGACCATCGAGGACGCGCTCACCCGGGAGGGCGAGCCCATCCACGAGTCCGACGAGGGCCGCAACGTCCACAAGTTCGTGAGCTACGAGTTCGGCGACGTGGAGGCGGGCTTCGCCCAGGCTGACCACGTGCGCGAGGACGTCTTCTTCTACCAGGGCAACACCCACCTGCCCATGGAGCAGCACGCCTGCCTGGCTCAGTACACCCCGGACGGCAAGCTGACCCTGTGGTCCAGCACCCAGACGCCCCACTACGTCCACCGCGAGCTGGCCAGGGTGCTGGAGTTGCCCCCGGCCCGCATCCGGGTCATCGCCACCCCGGTGGGCGGCGGGTTCGGTGGCAAGGGCGAGCTGTTCAACCACGAGGCCGCCGCGGCGAAGCTGAGCATGGTGACGGGCCGCCCGGTGAAGCTCTGCCTGACCCGCGAGGAGGTCTTCTACACCCACCGGCGACGCCACCCGGTGCTGATGAAGGTCAAGACCGGGGTCAAGAAGGACGGCTCCATCACCGCCATGCACTTCCAGTCCTACGTGGACGGCGGTGCCTACGGCAGCTTCGGCGTGGCCTCGGTGTACTACACCGTCACCCTCAACACCATCGTCCAGAAGATCCCCCGCTACAAGTGCGAGGCGGTGCGGGTGTTCACCAACAAGCCGCCGTGCGGCCCCAAGCGCGGCCACGGCCTGCCCCAGCCGCGCTACGCCCTGGAGATCCACTTCGAGAAGATCGCCCAGGACCTGGGCCTGGATTTGGTCGACATGAAGCTCCGCCAGGCGGTCGACCCCTACAGTCGCACCACCAACTACCGCCGCATCACGAGCTGCGCCCTGCGGGAGTGCATCGAGCAGGTGGTGGAGATGTCCGGCTTCCGCGAGAAGCACGGCAAGCTGCCCAACGGCAAGGGCATCGGCCTGGCGGCCAGCGCCTACATGTGCGGCGCCGGCACGGCCATCTACTGGAACGATATGCCCCACAGCTCGGCCACCATCAAGCTGGTTCGCGGCGGCGGCGTTGCCCTGCTGACCGGCGCCTTCGACATCGGCCAGGGCTCCGACTCGACCATGGTCTACCT
>JACQUR010000344.1 GCA_016210245.1 Chloroflexota bacterium | reverse complement strand
GGGGCGAGGTGGCCGTCTTCCCGTACCTGACCGCCGGGTTTCCGGCCCCAGAGGCCTGTCCCGAGCTGGTGGCGGCCATGCTGCGGGCGGGGGCCGATGGGCTCGAGATCGGCATCCCGTTCTCGGACCCGGTGGCCGACGGCCTGACCCTGCAGCGGGCGAACGAGCAGGCGCTGCGAGCGGGCGCGACGTTGGAGACGGCGCTCGGTCTGGCCCGCGCCGCGCGGGCCGCCTCCGCGATCGCCCCGATCGTCTTCATGAGCTACTACAACCCCATCCTGGCCTACGGCGAGCCGGCCTTCTGCCAGGCCGCGGCCGCGGCCGGGGCGGACGGGCTGATCGTGCCCGACCTGCCGCCCGAGGAGTGCGCCCCGCTGCGCGCCGCCTGTCTCCAGGCGGGGCTCGACTACATCCTGATGGTCGCCCCGACCAGCACGCCCGAGCGCACCCGGCGCATCGCCAGCCTGGCCGGCGGGTTCATCTACTGCGTTGCGCTGGTGGGGGTGACGGGCGCCCGCGGGGCGCTCTCCACCGGGCTGGGGCCCTTCCTGGCGCGCGTCCGCGAGGCTACCCCCGTGCCGCTGCTGGTCGGCTTCGGCATCTCGCGCCCGGAGCACGTGCGCGCCCTGCGCGGCCAGGCCGACGGCGTGGTGGTCGCCAGCGCCCTGGCCGACCTGATCGAAACCACCCCGCCCGCCGAGCGCGCCGAGGCAGTGTCCCAGCGAGTGCGGGCGCTGAAGCTGGCCGGAGCCGGGTTGGAGGTTGGAGGTGGAGGCGGGTTGGAGGTTGGAGGTTGAAGGTTGGATCCAACCTCCAACCTCCAACCTCCAGCCCGCTGGAGTTGCGTCTGGATGGCTTCCAGGGGCCGATCGAGCTGCTGCTGACGCTGATCGAGAAGCGCAAGCTGCCCATCACCTCCGTCAGCCTGGCCGCGGTCGCCGACCAGTACCTGGCCCACATCCGCTCCCTGCCGGAGCTGGACGCCGACCTGCTGGCCGACTTCCTGGTGGTGGCCGCCAAGCTGCTGCTGATCAAGTCGCGGGCCATCCTGCCCGGCCAGCCGACGGCGGCGGACGAGGAAGAGGACCCTGCGCAGGAGCTGGAGGCGCGGTTGCAGGAGTACCGCGTGTTCCGGGCGGCGGCCCAGTACCTCCAGAGCCTGGAGCAGCAGGGTGGGCGCTGCTATCCCCATCCACCCCGGGTCGTGGCACCCGCCGGGCCGGCGCCGCTGGAGCCCATCGCCCCCATGGCCCTGGCCGCCGTGCTGACCCGGATGCTGGAGCAGCGGCTGCGCCGCTCGAAGAAGGCAGCCGAGGTCACGCGCCTGGTGCGCGCCTCCGTGGAGGCCCGCATGGCCCTGGTGCTCGAACGCCTGGAGGCATCCCCCAGCCTCTCGTGGGGGGGCATCGCCGGCCAGCGCGCCGACGAGGTGGTGGCCACCTTCCTGGCGGTCCTGGAGCTGCTCAAGCGCGGTCTGGTGCGAGTGGACCAGGAGGGGATCTTCGGCGCCATCGTGGTGCGGCGGGCAGCCTGAGCAACCAGCGCCGGGGGTGGGGCGAGGACACTTCACCCCTCCCAGTGGCCACTCAGCCAGGGAAATGGGCAAGAAATGAGCGCCTATTGGGTTGTTAGGTGAACAGCGTGGACAGGTAGATTGGAGCCAACGGCTCTGGTTGGTAGCCGGATCCTGGTTATGCAAGGAGAAACCATGTCCACGGAAGACAACAAGGCCATTGCCGGGCGCTTCGTTCAAGCCTGGGGGAAGAAAGGGGGCGCGAACATTGTGGATGAGCTCGCCGCTCCCGACATCAGCGTCGCCTACCCCGTGCTGCCTCAGCCAATCCATGGCCGCGAGGCCTTCAAGGAACTGCTCCACCAGGTCTACGCAGGCCTGCCCGATGGTGAGACCACCGTCGACGAGGTGATCGCCGAAGGGGACAAGGTGGTAGTCCGCTGGACGGCCCGGGGCACCCACCAGGGCGAGCTCATGGGCGTCCCGCCAACCGGGAGGCACCTGGCGTGGACGGGGATCACCATCTACCGCCTCGCCGGTGGCAAGGTGGTCGAGGAGCTTGGTGTCGGCGACTCGCTCGGCATGTTCCAGCAACTCGGCGTCATTCCAGGGCCAGGGCAGGGTGGGCAGTAGTCCTCCCTGCACCCTCTCAGCGGGCGGCAACCGTCCCACGTGCTCGCCTGCCCCGCAACAGCAGCCCGTGGGGCACCAGGGATAGGCGGGGCGAGGTCGCCCCGCCTCCCGGCCCACGCAATCCTGCTGAGAGGAGTTGACGAAATTCCTGCGCCCTTCACCGGCGCAGGAAATCGATCCCGTACGAAGGAACGCCGTCGGGATGCGCTTGAGCGTAGCGCGCCAGCGCTTCCGCGAGAGCCGCGAAGCGGTGCCCTGGCCACGAAGCCTGGACGATGAGCACACCGGCATGAGGCCAGCCGGCCTCAAAGAAGCGCACGGTCAACAGCTCGAAATCGTTGCGATTCCGAGTCACGAAACATCGTCCTTCTGCCGCGGCCAGGCGCAACTGCTGTTCGTCCGGCAATCCATTACGACCGCATTCGTGCGAGCTGATGACGTCGAGGCCGCCCGCCCGCGCGATGCTCGCCACCTGGTGGGAGATGTCTTCGTCCAGGTAGAAGCGCACTAGCGGTCACGCGGTCGGGTGAACGGGTACGTAGCCCAAAGCTCTTCCGGAGTCCAGCGCTCTTCTTGCCTCAGCCGCTCCTCGATCTCGCCAGGGTACGCAGCCGCATACGCCAGCGCGGCCCGGAGTTGCTGCTCCGAGAGCCAGTGGTAGGTCTCCTTCAGTTGCTCCCAGTCCTCGTGCTCTGCTCGGTAGGTCGTGATCAGCTCGAAGACGTCGATACCGGTGCCCGCGACGCGGGCCCTCCGTCCGGCCGGGCCGTCGGCAAAGACGATGCCTGGGATGCGGCGCATCTTCACCGCTTCGGCAAGCATCTCGTTGGCGACGCTGGAGAAGTCGCGTCCCGTGTGGCGGCAAATCTGCTCGATCGCGGCGCGCGTCTGGTCGGGTATTCGCAGGCTGCTCAGTCTGGTCGCCATGGCTGCATCCTCGTGCTGGGGCTGTACTACGTGTATTACATCCTGGCGCATCCGCGCAGACCGTGTCAAGAGCCGGGAGGGGTGCGCCTGGCTTGCCCGGCGGACCTGCTGTCCGACTTCCTGGTGGTGGCCGCCAAGCTGCTGCTGATCAAGTCGCGGGCCATCCTGCCCGGCCCGCAGGAGCCGACGCCGGAGGCCGAGGATCCGGCGGACGAGCTCCAGGCGCGGCTGCAGGAGTATCGCCTGTTCCGGGCCGCGGCCCGGTATCTCCAGGACCTGGAGCAGCAGGGCGGGCGCTGCTATCCCCACCCGCCCCGCGTGGGAGTGCCCACGGGGCCAGCGCCGCTCGAGTCCATCCCGCCCTCGGCCCTGGCAGCCGCCCTGGCCCACGTGCTGGAGCGGCGGCTGCGCCACACCCGCAAGCCGGCCGAGATCAAGCGCCTGGTGCGCGCCTCCGTCGAGGCCCGCATGGCCCTGGTGCTCGAGTCCCTGGAGCGCTCGCCCACCGTTCCCTGGGAGCGCATCGCCGGCCAGAGCGTGGACGAGACGGTCGCCACCTTCCTGGCCCTGCTGGAGCTGGTCAAGCGCGGCCTGGTGCAGGTGGACCAGGAAGGGCTGTTCGGCGCCATGGTGGTGCGGCGAGCGGCGGCCTGAGCTGGCATGGTACTACCGATGTGGTAGCGGAACACCCGACGGTACAGCTCGTCATCGTCCTCAATGTTCACCAGCTAACCCAGGATCCGATCGGCAGATCGAGCACTGAGGCCACGAGATCCAACGCCTCGGTTGTCGATAGGCCAGTCTTCCCCGTCGACCTTCTATTCGGGGCGGTTCCCTCGGCAACAAAAGAGATGGTGTGTCCGTCGGCAGTGAACTCGATTTCCAGTAGCCGATTCTGCCTCTCCCACTCGAACTGAAGTCCTCCGTCAGCGATTGGGGCGATGTTCAGTGGCATGAACTGCTCTGGTGCGTGGGAGGCAAAGGCGTCTCGCAGCACGAAGAGAAACTCACGAGCGCGAGCTATCGCCTTTGGCGATATGGGGGCTGCACCGTACGAATCCCAGTTGGCAGGTAACCGGCTGAGCTCCTCCAGGCGCCGAAACGATTCAGACCAACTGACGCGGCAGCTACAGCAGGTTCGGTCCGCGCAGCCCTGGCAACAGTAGAGCACGCCATCCTGGTTGATCGCCTGGCCGCTGATAGTCAGGCCGCAGTTGGGACAACTCAGGTAAGACACACACCCTCCCTTGGATCGAGGCGCTACCCCTCGTTGGTGCGCGGTGCCGGGCTGACTCAAGATAGAGACGCTTATCTACCCATCCGCCCAGGGTATTGGCACGGGTGGCGGCGCGTCGGGCCACCGGATGGGGCTCAGACACCTGGGCGATCTGCACTGAAATCCTTCTCTAGACCATTCTAACGCTAGTGGAAACTCCGCCCGCCTCCGGGCCTGGAACGGAGCACTGCTATGATCCAGTCCAGCCTTGTTGACGAACGCGTGCGCGATCGCACCCTCTCAGCCGAGGTGCGGCTGCGCGACCTCTTCGCGGCCCTCATCGGCAACAGCGCGATCGACGCCCGGTTCGTGGACGCCAGCCGGCACGCCGTGGTCGGCGTGGCCGGGCTGCCCTTCGCCGCTCCGGTCGTCGGCCGGCTGCTGCGCGACCCGAGCTCTTTGCCTGCCTGAGCCAGCTCTGGCGCGAGGGTGGCTCCGTCCTCCTGCGTCTCGAAGGCGAGGCGGTGGCGGTCTACGTCGCCAAAGGCAGGGCGGAGGGCAGAGCGGGCAGGGAGGGTCCCCTGCTCCACACGGAGCTGCCGCGCCCCCTGGCCGATAGTGTGGCCGCCGGGCTGCGGGAGGTGCCCACCTGGGCCGGCACCCTCGACGAGCAGCAGATCCAGCGCTACGAAGCGACGCGGTATGCCAGCGTGAGCCTGGATCGGATCCAAGCCGTGGCCGAGGCGCTTGGAGTGAAGGTCCGAGAGCAGATGATCCTTTGCCGGCTGCTTTCATGACCTCCGACGAGGCGATCACCCAGTCCCGCACTTCTGAGAGGAACAGGTCCGTCAGCACCACATCCTCCAGGGGCGCCCATCTGGCCGCACTTGCCTCGCTCACGCCGCGGTTCAAGCGTGGTCTTCATCATGTGCTCTGCGCCTGGCTCTGAAGGATCCGCGCGATGGCCTGCCGAAGGGGCGGCAGGTCCTCCTGCACCGTCCGCCGGATGACTTCCAGATCGATCCCGAAGTAGCCGTGGACCAGGATGTTGCGCATCCCAACGATCTTCTCCCAGGGCACCTCTGGATAGCGCTTGCGAACCACCGCGGGAATATGTCTTGCAGCTTCGCCGATCACCTCCAGCGCGCGCACGACCGCGAAAGCCTTCTGCTCGTCGTTTCGGAACCCCTCCAGATCCACACCCGCCACAAAGGCCTCAGCCTTCTCGGCATAGGTCAGCATGTCCCGCAGGTAGTCGGTATGGACACGCCTCCGCTTCACACCGGCACGACCTCGGCCAGAATGCGCTCTCCGATCGCGGGTCTCAGGGCGCTCTTCATCACCAGGTCAACCTTCACACCCAGCAGAGCGCCCAGATGCTGCTGCAGGTCTACGAACTCGAACAGGGTCGGCGCCCGCTCGAACTCCACCAGGATATCGATGTCGCTACGCTTGCGCTGCTGGCCGCGTACGTAGGAGCCGAACACACCGAGTTTCTTGACGGCGTAGCGCTCCCCCAGTTCGGGCAGATGGGCCCGCAGAGTGCCGAGCACCTCCTCCAGGGTCGGCTGGTCGTGCCCACGCTGCAACCTGGTTCCTCTCACGGAGTTATCTTCTCCAGCCCCAGGGCTTTCAGAACCATAGTAGTCCTTGAACTCGGGCGCACCCACTGGCCCGCGAATCTGGCGGGCCGCCCCCCACAGCCAGCCTTCCAGCGTGGCGACGTCAAGCGTCGGCTTCGCTATCCCAGCGTCCTCCTCTCGGGCCTGGCTCAGCCATCAAGTATGCTGCGCTGCGCCTGCGAGCCACGAGCGGCAAGAAGAAAACAACCCCGAGCGGCCCTCGTCACGCGAGGATCGCGCTCGGGGATCAGCAGCACTACTATAGCACGCTCATGAGCACGCTCATGGCTCAGAACCGAGGGCTACTCGCCGAGCGGCTCAACAACATCCACAACTATGTCTCGCACCAGCAGCCAACCTGGAAGGGCCGGATCGACCAGCCGAAGTCAGCCCTTCGGTACCACCGGTACCTCGTGCGATCAAACTGTCCCGCCAGCTCCCCTCGGCACGCCGGGAACCGCCGCACCCGCTTCCCCCAGACATCCTCCAGCCAGGCGCCAAGCCTGCACGCCAGTTCCCGAACCAGGTAGGTCTCCCAGCGGCGATCGCGGGTGAGGTACCTCAGGTGCAACGCGGCCGTGCCGGTCGGCCGGCCCTCCTCCCCCCACTGGGTCTGCTGGGCGGCTACCGGGTCGGGCCAGTCCTGGAGCCACCAGGCCCAGAACTCGTCGTCGAACTCCACCAGCCAGGCCTCCGGGTCCGCGGGCAGGATGAGCAGCCGCACCCGCGGATCGGCCGCGAAGCGCGTCGCCAGGCCCGCCAGCGCGAAGCCTGCGGCCAATGGGTCGACCAGGCGCAGCGCCTGGCGGACCGCCCGCCAGCGGGTCCTCGGCCGGTCCAGGGCGTCGAGCATGGGCGTCACACCTGGGCCTCCCGCACAGGAAAAACGTCTTCGCTCCTCGGCAAGAGTCGCGCCGCCGGCACTGCTCTGTGACGCGCCAACGCTGGCTCCTCTGCCCAACGCTGGGTAGGCCGCGGCGTCGAGCTCGGAGTCGCGAGAGGCGATGCAGTATTATGTCTATATGTCTAGTGGAAACTCCGCCCGCCTCCGGGCCTGGAACGGAGCACTGCTATGGTCGAGTCCAGCCTCGTCGACGAACGCGCGCGCGAGCACACCCCCTCGGCGGAGGCGCGGCTGCGCGATCTCTTCGCGGCCCTCATCGGCGAGAGCGCAGTCGACGCCCGCTTCGTGGACGCCAGCCGGCAAGCCGTGGTCGGCGTGGCCGGGCTGCCCTTTGCTGCCCCGGTCGTGGGCCGGCTGTTGCGCGACCCCGAGGTCTTTGCCTGCCTGAGCCAGCTCTGGCGCGAGGGCGGCTCCCTGCTCGCTCGTCTCGAGGGCGAGGCGGTGGCGGTCTACGTCGCCAAAGACCAGGTGGAGGGCGGAGCAAGCCGGGAGGGAGACCCTCACCCCAGCCCTCTCCCAGGGGGAGAGGGAGCAAGACCCCCGGAGGGAGAGGGAGTCAGACTCCCTCTCCCCCTGGGAGAGGGTCGGGGTGAGGGCGCCCTGCTCCGCACGGAGCTGCCGCGCCATCTGGCGGATGGGGTCGCCGCGGTGCTGCGGGAGGTGCCGACCTGGGCTGGCACGCTCGACGAGCAGGGCCGACACGTGATCGACCTCCGGTCCCCGTCGCCCGGGCCGCACTTCTTCACCAACGTGCTGCTGGGGAACCGCCTCGGCTACCCGCGGGCGCTCCAGACCACCCCCAAGAGTGTGGTGGACCGCCTGGGGCGCGGCAGCTTCCGCGCCCACGCCGCCACGCAGGTGCTGGCTACCCGATGGGACATGCGCCCGGAGGAGAACGGCTTCCCCGCCAACCGGCAGTTCTACCTGGTCGAGGCCGGGCGTCGCGTGTTCTACTCCGCCGACCCTCAGGACGCCAACGTGGCATGGGCGCAGGCGGTCCACGGCCAGAACCAGACCGCCATCACCTACCGCACCCACTGCGGCCTGGAGATCGAGCGCACCATCTTCCTGCTGCCCTACGAGGAGGGGCTGCCCCTGGCCACCGAGGTGCAGACCCTCCGGGTGGCCAACCACAGCCAGGCCCCGCGCCATCTGCGCCTGGTGGCCACCGGCATGTTTGGCGCGGCGGCGCCCGGCGGCTTGCAGCAGGACGTGGTCTACACGACGGTGGGCATGCAGGGGCGGGTCCTGCGCCACGCTGACGGCAGCATCGCCGCCGTCAGCCCGCACTACCACCCCACCTGGACCCACGAGGACGCCCGCTTCTACGCCATGGTGGTCCATGCCGGCGAGCGGACGTTCTATCCCACCGAGTTTGGCACCAGCTACAACGAGTTCGTGGGCGAGGGCACGCTGGAGCACCCCGAGGGCCTGGCGGCGCTCTCCAACCAGCTTGCGCGCAAAGGGCCGGGCTTCTTTGCCCTGGCGGCGCCGCTGGACCTGCCGCCCGGGGGAACGGCTCGGGCCGACACCTTCACCAGTCTGGTCTCCGAGCAGCCGGACGGCGGGCGCGGGGAGGAGCTGCTGCGGCCTCAGGTGGAACAGCTCCTGGGACGCTTCGCGGCGGCCGAGGCAGTGGACTGCGCCCGGGCGGCCAACGACGACTTCTTCGATCGCTATCGGCGCCACCTGGAGGTGCGGTCCGACGAGGCGCAGTTCGACGCCTTCGTGAATCGCAACCTGCCCTTCCAGGTGCTGTACCAGACCTTCGTCTCTCGCTCCTTCGACCAAACGCAGAAGGGCTACCGGGAGATCGGCTTCCGCGAGATCCAGGACCTCTTCGCCTCGCTGCCCTCCTTCATCGCCATGGGCCAGCAGGGGTTCGCCCGCGACCTGCTCAAGGAGTGGGCGAGCCAGGTCTTCGAGCTGGGCTACGCCTACCACAACTTCTACTGGCGGGGGAAGGAGCCGGGGGAGTACTCCGACGATGCCCTGTGGCTGGTGCAGGCGGCGGCTATCTACCTGAACCTCACCGGCGACCTGGCCTTCCTGGATGAGACGTGCGAGGTGGCCGGTACCGGTCCGGCGCAGCGCAGGACCATCTACCAGACCCTCCAGGCCATTCTCCGCTACTCCGGCGAGCTCTCGATCGGCAAGCACGGGCTTCCCCT
>JACQUR010000343.1 GCA_016210245.1 Chloroflexota bacterium | reverse complement strand
TCATCCGGGAGTTCGAGCTCAGCACCCGCACCCAGCGGGTGCTGAGCTCGAACTCCCGGATGAAGGGGTGGCGTGGCGGCGGATGGTGCCGGGTTACTTCACCCTGACGCGCTCCCCTGCCATCTGGACCAGTTGGTCCAGCGTATCGGCCACCGGCACCCCGGCTGCCTGGAAGGCCGCCACTTTGGCCTGGGGGGTGCCCATGCTCCCGGAGATGATGGCGCCCGCGTGGCCCATGCGCTTGCCAGGGGGCGCCGAGCGGCCGGAGATGAAGGCGAGGACGGGCTTGGTGACCTGGGCCTGGATGTAGGCCGCGGCCGTCTCCTCGTCGGTGCCGCCGATCTCGCCAATGAGCAGCACCGCCTCGGTCTGGGGATCGGTCTGGAACGCAGCCAGCACGTCCACGAAAGTGGTGCCGATGACCGGGTCGCCACCAACGCCCACGCAGGTGGACACGCCCAGCCCGGCCTCGGACAGGAGGTTCACCACCTCGTAGGTCAGGGTACCGCTGCGCGAAACGACCCCGATATTGCCGCGGCGGAAGATGTCGGCCGGCATGATGCCCACCTTCGCCTCGCCGGGCGTCATGGCCCCCGGGCAGTTGGGGCCGATGACCCGGACCCCGCGCTCCCCTGTGTAGCGGAGCGCCTTGACCACGTCCAGGGTGGGGATGCCTTCGGTAATGGCGATCACGAGCCGGATGCCGGCCGCGGCCGCCTCCATGATGGAATCGGCCGCGAAGGGAGCCGGCACGAAGATGATCGAGGTGTTGGCCCCGGTGGCTGCCACCGCGGCCGCAACGCTGTCGAACACCGGGACGCCTTCGACCTCCGTCCCGCCCCGGCCCGGGGTCATGCCCGCCACCACGTTGGTCCCATAGGCCTTCATTTGCTGGGTGTGGAACGCACCCTCACGTCCGGTGATACCCTGGACGACCAGCCGCGTCTCTTTGCCCACGAAGATCGCCATCTACGCCCTCGCCAACCCGATGATCTTGCGCGCAGCCTCCTCGGGCGAGGCTGCGGGGACGAGCGGCGTGCCTTCCAGCAGGCGCAGCCCCTCGCTGGCGCGCGTGCCGGCCATGCGCACCACGATCGGCACTCGCACGTCCAGGCTGCGCACGGCCTCCAGGATACCCTTCGCCACCTCGTCGCCGCGGGTGATGCCGCCGAACACGTTCAACAGGATGCCCTTGACCTTCTTGTCCATCAGCACGATCTCCAGCGCCTGGCGGACCAGGTCGGCCCGGGCGCCGCCGCCGATGTCCAGGAAGTTGGCCGGACGCCCGCCCTGGCGAGTCACCATGTCCAGCGTGTTCATCACCAGGCCGGCGCCGTTGCCGATGATGCCGATGTCGCCATCCAGGTGGACGTAGGGAACGCCGCGGCGGTGCGCCTCGGCCTCGATCGGATCCTCCTCTGCCTCCTCCTTGTAGCCCAGCAGCTCCGGATGGCGGAAGAGGGCGTTGTCGTCCACCTCGAACTTGGCGTCGGCCGCCAGCACGGTCTTCTGGCTCGTGACCACCAGGGGATTGATCTCGGCCAGCGCGGCGTCGCACTCCAGGAAGGCCCGGTAGAGCTTCTTCACCACGTCGGCCACGCCGCGCGCGGCGGCCGGATCCAGCCCCGCCTGGGCGATGAGCGCCCGAATCTCGAAGTCGAGCGGGCCGTAGGCCGGATCGACCACCTGCCGGGCGATCTTCTCGGGCGACCGCGCGGCCACCTCCTCGATGTCGATCCCGCCCATGGCGCTGAGCATGAGCACCGCGCGCTTGGAGGCGCGGTCGATCGTGGCTGCCAGGTAGTACTCGGCGGCGATGTCCAGCGCTGCTTCGACCAGCACCCGATGGATGACGTAGCCCTTGAAGGTCTGGCCGATGATGGCCTCCGCCCGGCTCTGCGCCTGCTCGGGGCTCTCGGCCAGCTTGATCAGCCCGGCCTTGCCACGCCCCCCGGCGTGGACCTGCGCCTTGACGACCACCCGCCCCAGCTCCTCGGCGACGTACGCCGCGTCGGCCGCCCGCGCAACCATCCGCCCGGCCGGCACCGCGATGCCGTAGCGCTGAAAGATCTCCTTGGCCTGGAATTCGTAAAGCTTCAAAGCACCTCCTTGTGCGTTGCCATAGTCCTGAGTGCTGAGTGCTGAGTCCTGAGTCCTGAGTGGCGGGCAACTCAGCCACTCAGCACTCAGGACTCAGCACTCAGCACTCCGTATCATCCTGGTGGCCAGCCCAGGCGGCGGCCGCCGAGCAGGTGCAGGTGCAGGTGCGCCACGCTCTGGCCGGCGGCAGGTCCCGTGTTGATCACGACCCGATACCCCGATGCGGCGATTCCTTCCTGTTCGGCAAGCTGCGCCGCGGTGCGCAGCAGCTCGCCCCCCAGGGCGTCGTCCTCGGCAGCCAGGTCACCGATCGAGGCCACGTGGCGGTTCGGGACGATGAGCACGTGGACGGGGGCCTGGGGGTTGAGGTCGCGGAAGGCTGTGGCCGTTGCATCTTGCCAGACGACCTGGGCGGGGATGCTGCCAGCCACGATCTTGCAGAAGAGACAGTCTTGCGCGCTGATGGCTCCACCTCCACGTGAGTGCTGAGTGCTGAGTGCTGAGTACCCGGTCCTCACTCAGGACTCAGCACTCAGCACTCAGCACTCGCACAGATGGTAGGCTGCTGTTCGCGCGAGCGCAAGTTGCATGAAGCTGGGGCCAGCGTGTGCCGAGCGACCGCATGGTCGCTCGGCACACGCTGGCCCCTCTTTCTCCTCGCTCAGCGCTCGTCGGCGCTGGCGGCGCTCGTCGGCGTGGGCGTAGCGGAGATGGGGGCGCCCGCCAGCAGCTCGGAGACGGTCACCACCTGGAGGCCGCGCGCCTCCAGGCCGTCGAGGATGTCGGGCAGGGCGGCCGCGGTGGCCTCCGAGGCGACGTGCATGACCACGACGTCGCCGGCCCGCGCGTGCGACAGCACCCGCGCGGCAACACCGCTCGGGGTGGCCTCGGTGCGCCAGTCAGCCGAGTCCAGCGCCCACATGACCGAGCGATACCCCAGCTCCGCGGCCAGGCCCAGGACGCGCGGATCGCGCGCTCCGAAGGGCGGCCGGAAGTACGAGACGGGCTTGCGCCCGGCCAGCGCCTCGATCAGCTCGTCGGTGTGGACCAGCTCCCAGGCGAGGCGATCGTTCGAAACGTAGCGCAGGTCGGGGTGCGAGTAGGTGTGGTTGGCCAGCTCGTGGCCGTCGTCGCCAACCTGGGCCGCCAGCTCCGGGTAGTCCTCCAGCCAGTGTCCCGAGAGGAAGAAGGTGGCTCGGATGCCGCGCTCGCGCAGGGTGGCGAGCACCTGGCCCGCCGGGCCGGCCACGCCGCCGGCATCGAAGGTGAGGGCTACCAGCGCGCTGTCCGTCGGCCCGCGCACGACCTCCTCGAGCGTTTCGTCGGCAGCCGCGCCTGGTCCCCCGATGAGCAGGCCGACCAGCGCCAGGAGCAGCACGAGCGGGACTGTGCGGCGAGCGGTCCCCCTGAGAAGGGGTGCAGCATTCGTTGCCGCACGGGGCAGCCGTTGGCTGCCCCGTGCGGCAACGAATGCCTCGCCCCTGACCCTAGACCTGTTCTCCAGCGATGTCGGTGTCGTCGGCGATGGGCTCCTCCAGGCCAAGCTCCGGCTCCACGATGCCCTCGCCCTCGACCTCGACCTCCTCCGTCTCCCCGGCTTCGTCATCGTCCTCCAGCTCCTCGATGTCGTACTTCAGGACGCCAGCCTTGACGTAGCCACGGAAGGCCTCCGGGGCCGGGGTGGTGGGGAAGGAGGGACGGCTGCCCATGCGCGGATCGCGGAAGGTCTCGCGGATGATGACGCGCACGGCGTTGTCCTCGGCCGAGGTCACCGCCGCCGAGTAGCGATTGCCCATGTCCAGGAGCTTCAAGAGCCGCTGGCCGAGCTTGGGCTCCAGACGCCCGATCTGCTGGCCGCTCTCGTCGTGGACCATCACCTGGGTCTTGCTCGGCTGCAGCACCAGCCGATCGCCCGCGCCGAGCTTGGCCACAACCTCAGGTTTGGCCACGTCGACCAGGGTGGTCACTACGGTGCGCCCGCTCTCCTCGATGAACAGGCGGGGATCAACCGGCGTGGGCGGTGGCGCCGCGGCCCCCTCCTGGGCAAGCTTGGCGAGACGCTGCAGGTTCTTGCTGGCAATGGTGTTGACCGGGTCCAGCTTGAGAGCCCTGGAGTAGGCGTCCCGCGCCTCGTCGTAGCGACCAAGCTCCATGAGCGCTTTGCCGAGGCGGTTGTAGGCGTCGACGTCCTTAGGGAATTGCGCCAGGATCTGTCGATTGACCTCCACCGCCTCCTGCCAGCGGCTCTTCATGGCCAACTGGATCGCCTGCTCGGCCTTGAGCCGTCTTTGCCGTAGTCGGTCCTCGGATTGTTGAAACACGGCCATGAACAAACCACCTCACTTTGGAACGCTCGACTTGGGAACACTGGGGAGAGAACAGTAGCGAGATTCTACCTCCACGCGGAGGTGATTGCAAATAGCGGGCCATCATGTTTGCAAGTCCTGGGCCACAAGCCCGCTCCTCCGTAGGGGCAGGCCCCCGTGCCTGCCCCGTCCCCGCCCGCATCGGAGAAGACGAGGTTTACCACGGAGACACGGAGACACGGAGTTT
>JACQUR010000337.1 GCA_016210245.1 Chloroflexota bacterium | reverse complement strand
GTCTATCATCTTGGCGGGTTGGACTACTCGCTCTGCGGTGCGCGTCAGGACGAGGTAGTCAGGCTGCAGGATCTCTCCGTAACTGACCAGTCCTTGATCTGGGGGCTGCTGCACACTCTGGCCTCCCTGGGCGCCAGGTACCCTGACAGTGAGGCCAGCACACCAAAGATGGCGAAGCGCGCTCGGAGCCACAGCTCAGTCGGGTGACGGTACTGGGAAAGGTGGTGGCTACCTGTATCCCGAGTCGGATGGATTCATCGTTCGCGGCCCTCTTCTCATCCGTGTCGGGTTTCTCCAGCCAGATGACCTGGATGACCTCCATGGCTCTCGCCGATGCGGCCTCAGCGACATAGTTGAGTCCGTTGGTTACCCCATAGACCAGGATGCAGCGGACGCCGAGCTGGTTGACGACCACGTCCAGGAGGATGTTGATGAGCTCCTGGCTGGGGTGAGGGCCTATCCCTGGGTCGAGTTGGCGCCCGTCTGGGGCGATCACATAGGGGCCAGAGCCCACGCAGCGGAAGCCGGGGGCCTGGGGGGTCACAGTCTGCTGGGCGGCAAGCGCCGAGCGTGGGGCACCGCCCCCGGCGGGCAGACCCAGGCTGAGGCCAATCAAAGCTGCAACGACCGTAGCGGTCGTTGCTGCCGCCAGCCGAATCTTCGGCCTTCGCGCCATTCCGACCACCGAGTAGCAATCCGCCACATGCAGAGCGTCACACCAAGTACGGGTGAATACCTCTGCTTGGCGCGCCCGAGCGTGCCCTTGAGCCGAGATCGGTGGGGCGGGCGTCCCTGCCCGCCCGTGCGGCAGAGCGGGGCGGACGGGCGGGCAGGGACGCCCGCCCCACCAGGCCTGGCTCCCAGAACACCAGGAGCAGAAGTATTCACCCGGACTTGGTATCACAGACCTCCCACAGGGGAGGCAGGCCCGGAGCACTTGCCTGCGCCGAGCAATCGAGGTGTGCTCATGGCGCACCCACGCTATGCCCCCAGGATCGCCCTCCGCAACGACTCCCAGGCCGCTGTGGCCAGCTCGCCCGCAGAGGCGCGCGGGGCGCTGGTAGGGGGCGCCGGGCAGTTGGTGGTGGCCGGCAGAACGGCCACCTGGCGCAGCACGCACACCGCGTCCACGACGGTGATGCTGCCGCTGCCGTTCACGTCGGCGTGCTGATAGGTGTAGCCCGCCGCCAGCATCCCGCTCTGGCTGTCCGGGTTGGCCACTACCACGTCCACCGTCGAGGTCAGTTGGTCGGCCGGGCAGGCGGTCGTGGCCGGCAGCGCAGCCACCACGCGCACGATGCACAGCGCATCCAGGCTGGTCACAGCATTGCTGCCGTTGACATCCCCCACTGTCCGGCTGTGGGCCGGCGTGCGGGCGGTGAGGCTGGTGGCACTGCTCACGCTCACCTCGGTCGCGGCCCGACCACCGAATGTCGCGCCCGCGCCGCCCTGGAAGTTGCTGCCGCTGATGGTGGCCAGCGTTCCGCCTCTGCCCGGGCCGACGGTTGGGCTGATACCTGTGACCGTGGGCGGGGTGCCCGCCGTCCGCGTGGCGGTGGGCGTGGAGCTCGCCGTCGGAGTGAGGGTAGCCGTCGCCGTAGCCGTTGGCGCTTGGGTCGCAGTGGCCGTGGGCGCCGCAGTCGCCGAAGATGCCGCGGTTGCAGTCCCTGTGGGAGCCTCGGTGGCGGTCGGGGCAGGTGTCTGAGTCGAGGTAAGCGTGGGCGTCCCAGTTGCCGCGGCCGTGGGCACCTCCGTGGCGGTTGCAGTGAGGGTGGACGTGGCAGTGGGCGTAAGAGTGGCAGTCGCCGTGGCGGTGGGTGTCAGGGTTGCGGTAGGGGTGGCCGTCGAAGTGCCTGTCGGGCTCGCAGTCGCCGCTGGAGTGGGCGTCATAGTGGCCGTAGCCGTCGGCGCAACGGTCGCCGTAGGGGTGCCTGCGCACACAATGCAGGCTGTGCGGTACGGGAAGTAGTCCACCAGCCCCAGGGATGAATCATCGAGGAAGTGCCAGATGTGGTCCTCGATGAGGCCAGAGTCGGCCGTGCCCCAGTAGTTGTTTTCGGCGTTGACGTTTGCGCTGCCGGTGGCGTTGCCGTTGTAGAGGTCGCTGCCAAAGGCGCTGGAGTTCCCGTAGATGTCATTGTCGCCGATAGTAGCAAGACACCCGTTGCACAAGAACACACCCCCGCCCCGGCTGTCGACCTGCGTGGTCACGTTGCTCGCGATAGTGTTGTTACTGATAGCGACAGCACCCGCACGTGTCGATTCAATGTCGATCCCTCCACCGACGGTGGACGCCCCATTGCCGGTGATGGTGTTGCCGCTGATGGTCCCCGGGGCGTAGACGGTCACACCGCCGCCACCGCCAGACGTGGTATTGCCGGTGATGGTGTTACCGGTAAGCGTTGCGGAGGCGAGATGGACGTACATGCCAGCACCGCTGGTATTGCCAGTGATGCTGTTGCCAGTGGCGGTCACACTCCCCGAAATCCCGAAGCGGTCGGCGGTCGAGACGGACATGCTGCCGCCGGTGATGGTGTTGCTGCTGATGATCGCCGTTCCGAAGCCGCCGTCGCCATAGGTGTAATTGCCGCCGGAGACGGACATGTTGCCGCCGGTGATGGTGTTGCTGCTGATGGTCGCCGTTCTGAAGCTCCCGAAGTTGCCGCCCGTTTCGGCGACGCCTACGACGGACATGCTGCCGCCGGTGATGGTGTTGCTGCTGATGGTCGCGTCGGAGCCACCGGACAAGCGCACGCTCATGCTGCCGCCACCTATTATCGTGTTGCCACTCACGATCACGGTCAGCGGGTTTGGTGTACAACAGGAGCTGCCACCGACGAAGTCTATGCCGTAGCTGGTGTTGCCGTTGACGGTCGCCGTCGTGCTGTCAGTGGCGTAAGCGGGGACGTAGATGTACATGATGCCGCTGCTGGTGTTGCCGTTGATTGTCGCTGTAGTGGAGCTAGCGACCCACATGGCGTTGCCGTTGCCACTGATAGTGTTGCCGCTCATGCTCAGGCTGCGGCTGATGATGGGGTCGTAGGGGACGAAGATGCCCCAGCTCGTGTTGTTCGAAACCGTGTTGTCGCCGAGCAGGACCGATCCAGTCGTAGAGACGGTCATGCCTGTGCTCGCGTTGTTCGAAACCGTGTTGGCGCTGATCATCACCGAGCCGGTCACAGAGACGTTGATGCCATTGGCGGCGACCGACCCGACGATGCCGTTGCCGGTGACGCTGTTGTTCGTGATGCGCAGATTGCCTCCACTCCACACGTGTATCCCATCGGCCTTGTTGTTACGGATCGTGTTGTGGTCGACGTACGGTGACGAGGCATTGATGCGCAGCGCGCCGTTGTCCGTCGTGCTGGCCCCGCCAGCGTACTCGACCACGGCGTACTGAAGGATGCTGCCGCCGGTGTAGTTGCCGTCGATGTCGAAGGTGGCGTCGGTGCTGGAGTCGCTGAAGTAGAGGTAGCCCCAGTCGCCCATAGCCGGGCTCGCCAGGTTGGAGGTGAAGGTGATGGGGCTTGCCGCCGTGCCGCGCGCCAGGAGCATGCCGTCGACCTGCAGCGACTTGCCGCTCGCAACCTTGACTGCCACGCCCGGTTCGATCGCCAGCGTGACGCCGGCCAGCACCACCACGTTGCCGGTCACGAGGTACGGGCTGCACTGGAGGTACCACGTGGTGTCGGCCCCGATGAGGCCGCTCACGTTGTTGGGCGAGGGACAGGTCGTTGATGCCGTGCGACCAGGGCCCGGCGCGGGCGTGCGGACCGCTGGCGCCGCGGCTGGAGTCGGCGTCGCTGGCGCCACGGCAGCCGGCGTCGGCGTGGAGGGCTGCACCGTGGCGGTAGGGGTTCGCGCCGGCGCACCGGCGCCAGTCGCCGTCGCGAGCGGCGTAGAGGTGAGGCCCTGCGCCTCCACCCCAGCGACAGCATCGCCAGAGAGGCCAGCCACCAGCGTGGCCAGGACAACCAGGATTCCCACCCCGAGAGATGAGCGCCATACTCCGAAACGCATCGCTACCCGCCTCCGTGTAGTGAGCTCGGCTGGCAGTCTGGTCCACCAACGGGCCGATCGGCTGCGCTACCCGAGAAGCAAAGAAACCCGCCAGGCCACGGGGCAGCCACAGGGGGCTGCCCCTACCCGAGAAGCAAAGAAACCCGCCAGGCCACGGGGCAGCCACAGGGGGCTGCCCCTACCCGAGAAGCAAAGAAACCGGCCAGGCCACAGGGCTGCCACAGGGGGCTGCTCCTACCCAGCCGGTTTCGCAATTGGCTCCGCCTGGCGCATCAGCGAGCCACGTCTACCCCACGCCAGGACTCACAGCCGCTGAGATGAAACACGCTCAAGCTATTCTAGTCCGATCCACTCGGTTGGCAATACTGCACTTGCAGTATTTTGCAGCGCGATGGGTCAACGCCGCGGCCGCCAGGCAGCGGTGGACGCGCTAGCGTGTTTCCCCCGCCCGGGGTCCGCGCTCCCTCACGGTCGCGGCTCGGATAGTCACAGGCTCGGATAGTCACAGTGGCATAGGCGAGCCGCCTGTGCAGCGCCCATCCGAGTCGCGACCGTGAGGTCCTTCGACGGGCTCAGGATGAGCGGACCCCACCTCCGGGACGTCGGCGTCTGGCCAGGCAAATACGATTGCCGTTGCGGCGATCAAGCCGTCGACGACTGGCAACGGGTCAGGGACGTTCAGCCGGCCCCACTCCTCAGCGATGGCCGCCGTGACCGGAAGTATGCTGAAAGCAGGATCTCGCGACGATCTTGACTTGACGTTCTTGACAGACCCACGATGGACAAGAGCAGAGATGGGAGGCATGGGGCCATGGCCGGCTCGCTGGCTACCGCGGCCACGGCATTCGAGGCAACCTTGCAGGAGCTCGGCTTCTCAGGCGTCGAAGGCGAGCTGGGAGATCCGGTCGCGTTGGGGCGGCGAGCAGCGCTGCTGGTGGCCGCCGAAGCAGCCTGGCGTCGCCACCTTGGCCCGCTCCTGGATACCAGGCAAGTTCAGGAGTTGCTCGGGGTACGGACCCGGCAGGCGGTCAACGACCTCGCGAAGCGGCGCCGGCTGCTGGCCCTGCCCACCCAGAAGCGGAGGCTCCGTTTCCCCGCCTTCCAGTTCACGGGCGAGGGGCGTCCGTATCCGGTGCTCCCCGCCATCCTGGACACCTTCGCCGGCGCCGTGGCCAGCCCGCATACCATTGCCTCCTGGTTCGTGACGCCTCAGCCTCTCCTGGAAGGGGAAACCCCGGCTCGATGGCTGCAGCAAGGGCGTGACCCGGAAGCAGTGAAGGAGGCGGCGCGCCGCAGCGCGGCGCGCCTTAGGCAGTAAGTCCCCGCCGTGAGTCCCCTCGCCTGGCCGCCGCAGGATCTGACGCGGTTCCCCAGGTGGCAGCTTCTGCCAACCTATCCCCTTGTTCGCATGCACCGCCGCACGCGTGGCCCATGGTGGTTCTCGCACGACGGCTCGGGTCGCTTCGACCTCGTTGCTCCGCCAGAGCGGCGGTCAAGTAGTCGGAGGCCCAAGGAGCCCGCTCGTGGCGAGCCTCCAAGCCGCCCGCTCGTGGTGAGCCTCCAAGCCGCCCGCTCGTGGTGAGCCTCCAAGCCGCCCGCTCGTGGTGAGCCTGTCGAACCACGAGCGGGCGGGCGGGACAGGCCAGGTCGCCCGGTGGATGTGCCTCCGTCCGCCCGCTCACCCTTCGACAAGCTCAGGATGAGCGGGCTGCTTGGGACTCCTTGACCGATTAGACGCTGGCCTCATCGCTGCCGCCAGCCGAATCTTCGGCCTTCGCGTCATTCCGACCACCGAGCAGCAATCCGCCGAATTCCTCGCCGCTGCCCCTGCAGGCGTGGTGCCGCCTGGGAGAGCCAGCGCAATCCCGCGCGGGTCTTGGACCCGCCGCCCAGGGTCTGACCAGTTTTTGTGCAGGCGGTCGCCGAGGCTCGTAGGGGCAGACGGCCCTGTCTGCCCGCCGCGCCGAGCGCGGCAGAGCGTGGCGGAGCACCGGGTGCAGGAACGACCTCCCAGCCCGCGCACCCTCTGCCGCCCTCGGGGC
>JACQUR010000339.1 GCA_016210245.1 Chloroflexota bacterium | reverse complement strand
GACCTTCGTGCTGGTGTTCGTGTTCATGTGGATCAAAGGGACGCTGCCTCGCTTCCGCTACGACCAGCTCATGCAGTTCGCCTGGAAGGGCATGCTGCCCGTGGCGCTCCTGAACGTGGGGCTGACGGCCGTGGGGATGGCAGTCCTGCAAGCGATAGCGCCGAGGTAGTGCGATGTTAGGCATTGGGGTCGTCAAGGGCCTGCTCACCACCTTCACTCACCTGTTCAAGAAGCCGCTCACCATCCAGTACCCGGATGAGCGGATGGAGATGCCGCCCTGGACCCGCGGCCGGCCGCGCCTGATCTACGAGCTGGACTCGGGCGACCTGCGCTGCGTGGCCTGCGGCGCATGCGCCATCGCCTGCCCGGTGGACGTAATCAAGATCGAGCAGCACCCGGGCCCGGACCGCAAGAAGGTGCTGGACCGCTTCGACATCGACATGGGCGGCTGCATCGAGTGCGCGCTGTGCGTAGAGGCCTGCCCCTTCCGCGCCCTGGTGATGGCGCCGGACTTCGAGATGGCCTACTACGACCGGGCCTCGTCGCTGGTGTTCAACATGCGCCAGCTCCGCATCGCGGGCACGCCGGAGGTGGATGCCGCTATGGAGCACCTGCTGGGCGTCAAGCGCGGCTTCGCCCGCACGGGCGGCGACCAGGCGAAGGAGGCCGCGCCGGCTGCGCCCGCGCCGCGGGCGGCGGCGCCAGCGGCTCGCCCTGCGGCCCGCCCGGTGGCCGCGGCCGCCGCCGCCGCCGCGCCCGCGCTGCCGGCCGCGCAAGGCCAGGCCGCCCCGGCAGCCAGGCCAGCCATCGATCCCAAGGAGCTGGAGGGGTTGACCCCGGCCGAGAAGGCAGCGCTGTACAAGGCGCGCCAGCGCGAGGCGGGCATCGTGCCGCCGAAGCGGGGCGAGCAGCCGCCGGCGAAGGCTCCCGCAGCGGAGCCACAGGCGACTGCTCCGGCGCCCGCCCAGCCGGCGCCGGCCAGCGCCTCGGGCAAGGTCGAGATCGATCCCAAGGAGCTGGAGGGGCTCAGCCCGGCCGAGCGGGCGGCGCTGTACAAGGCCCGCCAGCGGGCCGCGGGCATCGCCCCGCCCGGGCGCGGCGAGTCGAAGGGGTGAGCGGCGGCATGGACCTGACAGCTCTCTACACCACCATCGCGTTCTACGTCTTCGCCCTCGCGGCCGTGGTTTCCGGAGCGGCGATGATCGTCTCCCGCAACATGGTCCGCAGCGCGCTGTGGCTGGTGGCTACGCTCGGCAGCGTGGCCGCGCTGTACCTGCTGCTCAGCGCCGACTTCCTGGCGGTGAGCCAGGTGCTGGTCTACATCGGCGCCATCATGATCCTGATGCTCTTCGCCATCATGCTCACTCCGGGCCAGGTGGATATACCGACCCAGGCGCGCGGCCAGCAGGTGGCGGCTGGCATCGTGGCCGCGGCCATCTTCGGCATCTCCGTCTCGGTGGTGCTCTCCCACGACTGGAAGCTGCGGCCCGACGTGTTCGACCTGCCGACTACGTGGCTGCTGGGCACCCTGCTCTTTTCCACCTACGTCCTGCCGCTGATGATCGCCGCGCTGCTCTTGACGGCGGCGATGATCGGCGCGCTGGTGATCGCGCGCGAGGATTGATCGATGCCCATCCCGCTTGCCCCCGTTGGTCTCCAGCACTTCCTGGTCCTGGGCACGGCCCTGTT
Source organism: Chloroflexota bacterium (assembly GCA_016210245.1). GTDB lineage: Bacteria > Chloroflexota > UBA6077 > UBA6077 > JACQUR01 > JACQUR01. The sequence continues at coordinate 1,486 of JACQUR010000339.1, read as the reverse complement.
CTCGCTCGGGCTCTTCGGGGCGCTGTCGCGCCGCAATGCCGTGGCGGTGCTGCTGTCGGTCGAGTTGATGCTCAACGGCGTCAACGTGCTGCTGGTCGCCTTCGCCAAGTACACCGTCAGCGCCGAGATGCTCGCCGGGCAGGTGTTTGCCATCTTCATCATCACCGTCGCCGCGGCCGAGGCCGCGGTTGGTCTGGCCATCATCCTGGCCATCTACCGGCTGCGCCGCACGGTGCAGCTCGACCGACTGGACATCATTAATGGGTAAGGCGGAGTGGCTATCCTTCGAAAAGCTCAGTTTGAGCGGGGCCTCCCCTCATCCTGAGCTTGACTAAGGATCGCCACTGGAGTGGTAGCGATGACGCAACTGGCATGGATCATTCCTCTGGCGCCGGCGCTGGCCTTCGCCACCATCGGGCTGGTCACGCTGCGCTGGCGCAACCTCTCCAGCTTCATCACCATTGGCGCGATCGGCCTCGGCTTCCTGCTCTCCATCGGCATCCTGTTCGACGTCGGGGCGGGCAATCGCTGGGCCGCCGCGCTGCCGTGGCTGAACATTGGCTCCTCCGAGCCGATCAGCCTCGGCTTCCAGGTCGACCCGCTGACCGCGGTGATGCTGGTGGTGGTCACCACCGTCAGCCTGCTGGTCCAGATCTACTCGCGCGGCTACATGCATGGCGACCCCGGCTTCAGCCGCTACTACGCCTTCATGGCTCTGTTCACCATGTCCATGCTGGGCCTGGTGCTGGCCGCCAACCTGCTCACCCTGTTCATCTTCTGGGAGCTGGTGGGCCTGTGCTCCTACCTGCTGATCGGCTTCTGGTACCAGAAGCCGGAGGCGGCGGATGCGGCCAAGAAAGCCTTCGTCACCACCCGCTTTGGCGACTTCGGCTTCCTGCTCGGCATCCTGCTCATCTGGAGCCAGACGGGCACGCTCGACTTCGCCGAGATCGCCCACCGGTTCGAGAGCGGCGGGGTCGCGCCCTGGGTGGTCACCTGGGCGCCGGTCCTGCTGTTCGCCGGGGCGGTGGGCAAGTCGGCCCAGTTCCCGCTCCACGTCTGGCTGCCGGACGCCATGGAGGGCCCGACCCCGGTCAGCGCCCTGATCCACGCCGCCACCATGGTCGCGGCGGGCGTGTACCTGGTCGCCCGCTCATTCGAGATCTTCGCCACCTCCCCCACGGCGATGCTGATAGTGGCGCTGGTGGGCGGCTTCACCGCCGTCTTCGCGGGCAGCATGGCGCTGGTGAACAACGACATCAAGCGGGTGATGGCCTTCTCCACCGTCAGCCAGCTTGGCTACATGATGCTGGGCCTGGGCGCGCTGTCGGTGGCGGCGGGCATGTTCCACCTGTTCACCCACGCCTTCTTCAAGGCCCTGCTCTTCCTGGGCGCGGGCAGCGTCATCCACTCCGCGCACACTCAGGATATGCGCGAGATGGGCGGCCTGCGCCATGCCATGCCGATCACCTTCCTGACCATGGTG
>JACQUR010000338.1 GCA_016210245.1 Chloroflexota bacterium | reverse complement strand
GGCTACGGGACCTCCACTCAGGACTCAGCACTCAGGACTCAGGACTCAGGACTCAGCACTCAGGACTCAGGACTCACCCCTCAGCTTCGCTGGCCTACGAAGCTGGTGCTGCCGGCCAGGTACTCCCCGTCCTCCCAGATCGGGTCCGCCTCGAGGTGGTCCCGCATGCGGCGGTACCACTTGTCCTGCTCCGGGTCGTTGGCGTTCGCCTCGTAGCTGGCGCGGTCGGAGAAGATGGCCACGCCGATCAGCTCACCTGGCCGGTTCGCCGGGCGCATGAGGTAGCCGCCCAGCGCCCCCTTGACCTTGGGCGCGCGAGTCTGCTCCCACTCCTCCCACAGGGTGACGAGCTCGCGCTCGCGCCCGGGCTTCGGTCGCATGTGAAAGATGCTCCCGTACATCAGTAGCTCCCTTTCCGCGCGGGGTCGGTCCCGCGCACCGCCATAGCAGGGGAGGCGAGGTAGATTGCCCCTCCTGTCGGTCGAGCAGTGCCAGCGAGGCGCGGGCAACTGCTCCTGCGCTTACACACCCTGGTTACGCCACAGCGCCACGCCCAGCCAGAGGTACCAGGCCGGGTTGACGATGAAGCCGGCCAGCAGGGCGGGCCCCAGAATCATCGGATTGGTCGCATCCAGCACGATCAACCGTCCGAGATACAGGACGAGGAACAGCACCGCCAGCACGTAGCCCAGGAACCCGAGGCTTCTCGGGAGCTGGTGTCCCCGCACGATGAGCGAGGAGACGACCAGCAACGCGAGGCCCGCCACGCCGAAGGTGAGCAGGCCGCGGGGATCGATCGGGCTGGGCAGGTTGGCCAGGTTGGCCGGGATGGCAGCCGGCGGGTTGATAGCGTTGGCCAGGTCGTAGCCGCCGTGGATGGCCGAGCCGAGCGCGCCCACCAGGCCCAGCACCAGCCCCCACAGGGCGAAGGCCGCGTCGATCTCGCGCAGGCGCTGGTAGACCGCGACCAGTGCAGCCGTGGACAACAGCCCGCCCAGCATGAGGAACAGCGCGCTCAGCAGCCCGCCCAAGTCCGGAGCGCTGCGGGCGATGATGATGAAAGCCACCGAGTACAGAAAGCCGGCCACGCCAGCCAGCATCGCGCACAGGCCAGCCAGCCGCTCGAACGATGTAGACTGGGTGCTTGCTTGTGTGTCCAGCACGTCTCGCACCTCCGTTGGGTCCGCACTTCACGGGGAACAGAGCACTACAGGTCTGGCAGCAGCCCCAGCGCTCGCAGCAGCCCGGCCACGTCCCAGACGTACAGCCCCCGCCGCACCTTGCTGCCCTCCACGGTGAGCAGCGTGACTCCCCGCACCTCGACCGCCCGGCCTGTGGGCGGGATGTTCATCAGCGGCCCCTGGTGCGTGCCTCGCGCCTTCCAGCCCAGGGCGACGCGATTGCCTTCGATCACCGTTGCTTCGCCCGTGAGGCACAGGTCCGGGAAAGCCCGCAGGTAGCGCGCCATCGTCTGGCCGATGCCCTGCGGCCCGAGCTGGCGCCCGGGCTCACCAACGTCGACGCCCTCGTAGTCCGCAGCGTGGAATCCCGCCACGCGGGCGACATCGTGGGCATTCCAGGCGTCCACGAGCTCTGCAATCAAGCGGGTTACGTCCTGGCTCATGGCTGGGCTCCAGGCGCAGCTCCCACCGTCTGAGCTGCCACCCCCAGCTTCCGCCATCCCGGTGCTCACTTTGCAGCCCAATAGCTGCTCAGTTCTTGCTCAGTGGCCAGTGGCCAGTAGTCAGTGGCCAGTGGGACACACTGCCTACTGCCTACTGCCTACTGCCTACTGCCTACTGGCCGCTGCCCCGTGCAGCTCGCGCTGCCACAGCAGCTCCGCCACGCGGGTGATGCCGGCGGTCAGGTGGCGACGGAAGGTGCTGAAGGGCAGGTCCAGCAGCTCGGCGGCTGCCTCCTGGGTGGGGGCGGGGCGGAGGTAGGTGTGGTGGAGCGCGCGGTACCATTTCGCCTCGCGTGGCGAGGCCTGAAGCGACTCGACCGCGTCCTTGACCACGGCCTGCAAGGCGGCCACCCGCTCCGCGGCCCCGCCGCTGGCGCCGGCCCGCTCCAGGACCAGGCGCGAGCGGAGCAGCGGATTGGCGCGCAGCGCGTCCGCCTGGCAGAAATCGCGCAGGGCGTCGCGCACGGCGGCCGCGAAGTCGGACTGGCTGAGGACGAGCATCGGCTCGGCCGTCTGCGGCGCGGAGGCGGCCTGTGGCGACGCGGCGGTCTCCCGCTCGGCCAGGAGCGCGAGCCACGCCAGCGGGGGTATCACCCGCCAGTCGTGCCCGTACACCCCGTGGCGCCGGCCGCCCACCTCGAAATCGGCCTCCGGCAGGCGCGCCAGGTCGGCATAGGCAAACACCGGGGCGAAGAAGTCTGGGTCCGCGCAGGGGAGGAAGGTGAACGCCAGCCCGGGCGTGGTCAGGTAATGGCGGACCATGTTCACGAAGATCACGCTCTGGCAGGGTGACACAGCCTGGTAGGTGCTGCGCGCCATCCAGAAGCGGAAGAGCGTGGCGGTCTCGTGGGGCCGCAGCGGCGCGTGGCGGGCGAGATACTGCCGCGCCGCCCGCGCCGCCGGGTCCAGGTCCGCGGCATCGGCCTCTTGCAGGTTGACCATGGCCACAAACCCTGCCGGCTGCTGCTCGGCGTCGCGCAGCACCAGCACGCGGTGCCGCTGCCGCGCCAACCAGTGGGCCGCGAGGCGGGCCGAGGCCTCGCCTTCGTGCTGCGCCACCATCGCCACCAGCGCCGGCACATCGGCCTCCCGCGCCGCGTCGGTCAGCAGGCCACCGCCATCCTGGCCCTCCAGCAGATCGAAGAACGGCCGCACCACCGCATTGTCGCGATGGAGGAACACGTAGTCGAAGAGCAGGCGCTCCTGCTCCCGTCCGTCCGTCTGCTGAAAGCGCGCGGCGTAGTAGGTGCGGGCGCGTCGGTGGAGCTCGGCGTACCAGTCGGGGTTGCGCCAGCGCAGATCGGCCGCCAGCGCCTCCCGCGCCAGGTCGTGGGGAAAGACGCCCAGGCGGCCCGACTCCATGAACGACAGCCCGCGCAGCCAGTCGAACAGGTCGTGCGCGTCGGGCGTGCCGAGCAGATCGGCCAGCAAGGGCTCGGTGGCCACGCGCACCAGCGCGCAGGCCTCCAGCGCCGCACGGTGGGCCGGCCCGGGCACCTTCTGCACCAGTTGCTCGAGCAGCGTCCTGACCACGTCCGGCGCGGCTTCGGGTTCGAACTGGATACTGCGGCGCTGGTCGAACAGGTCTGCCACCAGGGAGAGGGCGAGGGGGTGGCCGCGGGTGAAATCGAGGACGGCCTGGTGCTGCTCGAGGGGGATCTCGCGCTTGATCAGGAAGGTGCGGCTCTCCTCCGGGCTGAGGTTGCGCAAGGGCATGGCGCGAATCAGGTGCTGCCAGCCTGGATCGGCGCGCCAGGCCGGCGAGGGCGGATTGCGACTGGCCAGGGCCACGAGCACGTGCTCTGGCAGTTGGGGCAGGAAGACCTCCCGCAACCAGCCATCGAGCGGGGCGAAGGTCTCGTACGTGTCGACCAGCACCACGCGGCGCTGGGGCGCGGCGAGCGCCTGCAGGGGGGACTCGCGCGGCCCCAGGCCCATGGCCAGCCGCAGCGCATCGACGAACGACTCCGGCGAGGGCTCGACGTTGCGCGCGTCGATGTAGTGGGCTGGAATCTCGGCCTGCTGGCTCAGCGCGGTGAACTCGCGCAGCAGGGTAGTCTTCCCCACACCGCCCGGGCCAAAGACGTGCAGCACGCAGAAGGGCGGTTCCGGGGTGGTGAGCGCGGACTGGAAGAGGGCCAGTTCGCCCGTTCGGCCGACGAAGCGGCGACGGCGCGCCGCGCTCAGACGATCAGCCAGACGCGTCGACATACACCATCCTCAGGATATGCCTTGGGACGTGCCGACAATCCGCAATATCGGGGCCACGAGGCCCAGAGCGAGCGCAGCCCCCATAAGACCAGCATGCGGGCTCTGCCCCGCCTTGTCAACCCGCCGCGGCACTGGACACGGGTGGGTGGATTGAAGAGGGCAGATCCCACCCAATCTGCACTCTGCAATCCGCCCGGAGGCGCGGGCCAGTACACTGTTGCCCGTGAAGTAAGGGGTGGTATCCGAGCCGCGACCGTGAGGTCCTTCGACCGGCTCAGGATGAGCGGAGGACCCCGGGGTCCTCCGCTCATCCTGAGCCGGTCGAAGGGCCTGAGCCGGTCGAAGGGCCTGAGCCGGTCGAAGGGCCTGAGCCGGTCGAAGGGCCTGAGCCGGTCGAAGGGCCTGAGCCGGTCGAAG
>JACQUR010000329.1 GCA_016210245.1 Chloroflexota bacterium | reverse complement strand
GCTCAGGATGAGCGGACCCCCAGCCCCTGGCCTAGGGCTATTCAGTTGTCCGGTTTCGAGCGGTCGCGGGATGGTCACCTGCCGCCCTGAAGGGCGGGCCTAGCGCCCAGGCCCGCCCTTCAGGGCGGCAGGTGCGGACAACTGAATAGCCCTACCCCTGGCCCCCGGCGGATTGCTCGCCGCTGGGTGCCCACGGTAGACTTTGGCGAGCGCCTGACACGTTCATTGCTGGGGGCATGCTGGCGAGCGTGGCTCCAGTTTTGTGTCTGGCAACCCCGCAGCCTGGACGATCCGTCGCCGTCCGTAGGGGCAGGCCCCCCCGTGCCTGCCCCAACAGACGGCGGGGCAACCGTGCAGGTTGCCCCGATAAGAGCGAGGAACGGTGGTCTTCATTCCGCTGACTGAACAGGAGCGCGCCGAGATGCTGGCGCGCGTCGGGGTGGCCTCGACGGACGAGCTCTTCGAGGCGATCCCTGCGGAGCATCGCTTTCCGAGGTTGGACCTGCCGCCGGCCCTGGCCGAGCTGGAGGTGGCTCGCCACCTGGCGGAGCTGGCGGCCAGCAATCGCCACCTGGAGCAGATGGCCTGCTTCGTGGGGGCCGGGGCCTACTACCACTCCATCCCGAGCGCGGTCGCCCACATCACCGGGCGGTCGGAGTTCTACACCGCCTACACCCCCTACCAGGCCGAGGCCAGCCAGGGCACGCTGCAATTCATGTTCGAGTTCCAGAGCCTGGCCTGCGAGCTGCTCGGCCTGGACGTGGCCAACGCCTCGGTGTACGACGGCTCGACCGCGCTGGCGGAGGCGGTGCTGATGGCCCAGCGCGTGACCCGGCGAGACAGGGTGCTGGTGGCCGACTCGGTCCACCCCGAGTACCGGGCCGTGCTGCGCACCTACCTCGGCGGGCGCGGGCTGGACCTGGTCGCCGTGCCCACCCGCCTGGTCGGGGAGGCGCTGGCCGGGGTGGAGCTGCCCGACCAGTTGGACCAGCGCACCGCCTGCGTGGTGGTCCAGCAGCCGGACTTCTTCGGCCATGTCAAGGACTTCCGGGCCGAGCGCCTGGCGGAGCGGGTACACGCCCAGGGCGCGCTGCTGGTGGCAGTGGTGGCGGAGCCAGTCTCCCTGGGCTTGCTGGCCCCGCCAGGCGCCTGGGGAGCCGATATCGCTGTGGCCGAGGGGCAGGCGCTGGGCGTGCCCCTTCAGTTCGGCGGCCCCTGGGCAGGCCTGATGGCCTGCCGCCAGGAACACGTGCGCCAGCTCCCCGGGCGCATCGTCGGCCAGACGGTCGACATGGAAGGCCGCCGCGGCTTCGTGCTCACCCTCCAGGCGCGCGAGCAGCACATCCGCCGCGAGAAGGCCACCAGCAACATCTGCACCAGCCAGACCCTGCTCACCCTGGCGATCACCGCCTACCTGAGCCTCATGGGACCTGCAGGGCTGCGGGAGGTGGCGCGCCAGTCCCACGCGAAGGCGGCCTACGCGGCCAGCCGGATCGGCCGACTGCCCGGCTACCGAGTGCTCACCGCCGAGCCGTTCTTCAACGAGTTCGCCGTCGCCTGCCCGACCGAGGCGCGGCAGTTGCGGCGCGACCTGCTCGAGCGCGGCGCCATCGGCGGGCTGGAGCTGGGACGGTTCTACCCGCGGCTCTCCAATGCCCTGCTGTTCTGTTGCACCGAGATGAACACGCGCCAGCAGATCGACCGGCTGGTCGAGGCGCTGGCGGAGCTGGGAGGCGCGGCATGAGCGAGCCCCTGCTGTCTGAGGTGAGCCGGCCGGGGCGCCCGGGGCACCAATTGCCCGCGTGCGACGTGCCCGACGCGCCGCTGCCCGAGGCGGTGCTGCGGGACGAGCTGCGCCTGCCGGAGCTGGGCGAGCTGGAGGTCATCCGCCACTTCACCCACCTGTCCCAGTGCAACGTCAGCATCGACACGACCTTCTACCCGCTGGGCTCGTGTACCATGAAGTACAACCCCAGGATCAACGAGGACGTGGCCCGGCTGCCGGGCTTCGCGCTGCTGCACCCCTACCAGCCCGAGGAGACAGTCCAGGGCGCGCTGCGCCTGATGTACGAGCTGCAGCGCGCCCTGGCCGAGATCACCGGCTTCAGCGCCACCTGCCTGCAGCCGGCGGCCGGGGCGCACGGCGAGCTGGCAGGCATGCTGATGATCCGGGCCTACCACCAGCGGCGCGGGCAGGGACATCGGACCAAGGTCTTGATCCCCAGCTCGGCCCACGGGACCAACCCGGCCACCGCGGCCATGTGCGGCTACTACACGGTGGCAGTGCCCACGGACGCGCGCGGCAACGTGGACCCGGAGCGCCTGCGGGCCGAGCTGGACGAGCACACCGCGGCGCTGATGATCACCAATCCGAGCACGCTGGGCCTGTTCGAGGAGCACATCCAGGAGATCGTCCAGGCGGTCCACGAGGCCGGAGCGCTGGTCTACGGCGATGGGGCGAACTTGAACGCCATCCTGGGCATGGTCAAGCCCGGTGCGCTGGGGTTCGACGCGCTGCACATCAACGTCCACAAGACCTTCTCTACCCCCCACGGCGCTGGCGGCCCGGGCGCGGGGCCGGTGGTGGTGGGGCCGACGCTGGAGCCCTTCCTGCCCCGCCCGATCGTCGCCCGTGACGCCCAGGGCCACTACACGCTGGACGGTGGGGGCCCGGACTCGATCGGCCGGCTGCGCGCCTTCTACGGCCACTTTGGCATCTTCGTGCGGGCCTACACCTACCTTCGGATGCACGGCGCGGACGGGCTGCGGCGGATCAGCGAAGCCGCGGTCTTGAACGCCAACTACCTGCGCTCCCTGTTGCAGGGAGTGTACGAGCTGCCGTACCCGCGGACCTGCATGCACGAGTTCGTCCTCTCGGGACGACGCCAGAAGGTGCTGGGGGTGAAGACCCTGGACATCGCCAAGCGGCTGATCGACTACGGCTTCCATCCGCCCACGATCTACTTCCCCCTGATCGTGGAAGAAGCTATAATGGCCGAACCTACCGAGACCGAGAGCAAGGACACGCTCGACGCCTTCGCGCAAGCGCTGCTGGCCATCGCGCGAGAAGCGGAGGCGAATCCGGACCTTGCTCGCTCCGCGCCGCACACGGCCCCGGTCCGACGCCTGGACGAGGTGACCGCGGCCAGGAAGCCGATCTTGCGCTGGGACTCTGGTAGGAAGTAAGAGGGAAGAAGGGAAAAGGCAAGAGAAAACACGCCGTGTTTTCTCTTGCCTTTTCCCTTCGGCCCTTCTTGCGTGGGAGGTGACGTGGCAGGGGCACCGCTGCTCGAGGTCAGGAACCTCAAGACCTGGTTCTTCACCCAGGAGGGCATCGTGCGCGCGGTAGACGGCATCTCCTACACCCTGCGCGAGGGCGAGGCGCTGGGGCTGGTGGG
>JACQUR010000328.1 GCA_016210245.1 Chloroflexota bacterium | reverse complement strand
CGGTTGCCCACCGCGTCGTACTGGTAGCTGGTCGCGCCGCTGGGCGCGGCCACGCCGATCAGGCGCGAGAGCCCGTCATACTCGTAGCTGGTGCTGGCCTGGCGGGTGACGCTGGCGCTGGTGCTCTGCTCCTCGGACATCTGCTGCTGGCTGTCGGTGGCCATGATCCGCAGCGTGTAGCTGCCAGCCGGCAGGATCTCCCCAAACGAATCCCTGCCATCCCAGCTCAGGCTCTGCGCGCCCGGCAGTTGGCTGGCGCTCAGGGTGCGCACTACGGTGCCGCTGCTGTTGGCGATCGTGGCCGTCACGTTCAGCGGTCCGCTGCCGTCATCCCCCAGGGTGTAGCGGAGGCTCGTGCTCTGGCCCGCCAGCGGCGCCACCGGGCTCACTGCCAGGTTGCACAGGAAGGGCCGACTGGTGGTCACCCGGCAGTGGGCGGTCTCCGGCTCGTTCTGAGCGTTGGTGCGGGTGTAGACCACGTCGGTCTGCCCGCCGCTCACCTCCTGGCGGGCCGCCGGGTACCAGGTGCTCGTGGCGCTGTCCACCACCCGGTCGGCGGCATCCCAGCCCGTGCCTTCCAGGTAGCGGCGGTAGACCAGTTGGCCGCTCTCGGTCTGGTAGAAGACGTACACGTGGCTGCCGTCCACCGCCAGGCTCATCAGGTAGCCCAGCCGACTGCCGGCCTCCACCAGCAGCGGCGTCCAGGTGGTGTCGGCGCTGGCCCGCTGGCGGGCGATCCGTTCGGCGTTGTTCGATGCGTTGTAGTAGCCGACGATGATGGCCTGGTTGGTGGGGTCGGGCGCGGTGGCCAGGCTCCAGTTGCGGGCCAGGGCGGCTGCCTGGTCGGTGGGCGCGCTCCAGGCGGCGTAGTTGGTCCCGTCCACCGTGGCCTTGCTCCACCACAGCCGTCCGGTCGCCTCCTCCGTCCAGTACAGGTAGAGCGCGTCGCCGTTCGGCCCCGCTCCGGCCGGCATGCGGGCCAGGCTGACGGTGTCCGACAGGCCGGCCACGAGTTGCGTCCCCAGCACGTCCGGGTTGGTGCTGCTGCCCTGGCCGTTCACCCAGTTGGTCCGCACCGTCGGGTCGGCCAGCGCCCGCAGGAAGCGCACCTCCCACTGTCAGTCCCGGCGTGGATCCAGGCCACGTCCGGGTACACATTCTTGTCCAGCACCGCGCTCGGGCGCGGGCTGCCGGAGGGAGTGTCCAGCTCCACCCTCAACCCCACGGTGGCGATCGCCAGCACGTCGTTGCTGCCGTCGGTGGCCCGGGTGAGGCCGAACTGCTGATAGGAGATCCCCGCCGCCGTCCGATAGAAGGCGTCAAGGGTCGTGTCCCCGCCTAGCAGCCAGGTCACCCCACCCTGGGTGCTGGCCTTGGGGCCGGTCGCGCCGCTCCAGCTACTCCCGCCGTCGTTGCTCCAGCTCAGCCGCAGCGCGCCGGCGTTGGTCGTCAGCAGCAGCAGCTTGCCAGGGTTGGCCTGCAAGCTGTGCTGAGCCCTCGATGAGGCAGTGGGGTGGCTCGGACACGCAACGCGCACCTCAGTACACAACTCGCTTTCCGTCCTCGGCAATAGCGCACCACCAGTGTCCCTTCTCGTACCACTCGATCGCCTCGCGGTAGCAGCGGACGGAGATTATGTCGTCCAAAACGATCTCCCGCAGCGCACCCACGATGTCGGAACGGATCTGTGCCCCGTGGCGGTCGTAGGTTTCCAGAGGCCCGCCCTCGGGTGGGTCGAAGCGCGCTATCCAATACTCTTCGGCAGCCATCATCCGGTCGTAGCGTCCAGTCGCTCTGCCCACCGATTCCAGACAGTCCCAGACGGCCCTGGTTATCGGTCGCAAGCGGCTGTTTTCGACGGCCTTCGCCTCTTCTACGTCCCAGATCCGCACCACCTCCGAGTCCCAGGGCTCGGGCTGGCCGCCTCGCTCCAGCCAGCGAATCCGATTCACCCGCCGCACGAACTCCCGCACCGCCGGGCGAAAGCGCCCGAGCTTGCTCAGCGCCTGACGCGCGAGGTCTGGCGGGATGTCTTCCTCGTCTGCCACCTTGCTGGTACCCTCCTTGCCGCAGGATCGCGTCCCGGATGGCCTCCATCTGCTTCTTGGTGAGATTGTCGTCTCCGCCACGCCCGACGCTCTGCTTTGCGTCCTCTATTGCCCTCTGGAACTTTTCGGCCTGATCCCGAGTCAACCCCCGCCCCGCCCACGGGATCCGGGCCAGCAGGTGCATCGACACCCAGCGCAGCCCACCGGTCTTGACGAAGTGCTCCTTGCTCGATCGCACCGGATCGCGGTAGATGCCCCGGGCTGCGATCTTGGCCCCGCGGCGGCGTTCGATCGTGTCGTCCATGCCGACCACGACGGGCTGCTCAGCCGGCACGAACACCCGAACCAGCACCAGGGGCAGGATCCGGCTGAGGGCCCAACTCGACCAGCGGGCACGGTTGAGCACCCGGTGGTAGGTCTGGAAGTGCGGATCGGCGCTCAAGCTTCCTGGCAGTTGGATGTGAGCCAGCGTACCCTGCCGTTCACGTTCTGTCTAGTCCACCACCAAATGGGGGTGCCCGTGAGAGTTTGATACTGCTGGCGAATGCCCTTCGGGCGGGGGATGTCATGAGGCGGCAGGCAGCAACCTCAGGAAGGGGGCGCGGCGGGTTGGGGCGAGCGGGGCTGCATTCTGCCACACAGGTCACCCCGACCACCAAGAGGTGAATTCGCCAGCAGTATCAGGCTTTCACGACTGGGCCTGCTTCTCCGCCCAGCAGGCAGCCGAGAAGACGGTCAAGGCGGTGCTGCAGCGCCTGGGCGCGGAGGCCTGGGGGCACGCGGTGTTCGAATCTCGAAATTCGAAATCCCCAGTTCGTGGTGCAGCGCCAGCCGTGCTGCGTTGACCCCCAGCGGCGCCGCCAGCAGCAGGAGCGCACCCAGGCCCGGCCCCAGCCAAAGCAGCCAGGCGGGAGGATGGAGGGTGAAGGTTGGATTGGCCAATCCAATCTTCACCCTCCATCCTCCCGCCTCCCGCCGGAGCGCCATGGCCTCCATCGCCACCAGCACCCTCAGCACCGCCCACAGGGCCGGCCCTGGCTTGGCCCCCAGGGCCACCGCGTCTACCAGGCTGCGGAGCCACCGGGCGGCCTGCTCGGCCTCATGCCAGCGAAGGCGCTCGCTCATGGCAGCCCCTCCTCTCCCATCGGTTCCAGGCGCTCCGTTTCCCCTTGAGCACCCCCATCGGCAGCGAGGCTCGCCTCGGCCGTCGTCTGGCTGAAGAGGGGCGCCTGGTGGGTTTCGGCGCGAGATGGCTTGGCCCGTCGGTGGTCGTTCCGCGCCCTGGCTCGTCCAGGTGGCGGGCTGGCGTTGCCAGCACTGGCGGCCGTTGCGTCCCTGGCGACGCCCGCGCCACCCGCGCCGGCCTGGGCCTGGCCCACCAGCGCCCGATGGCTCAGCTCGATCCGCGCCAGGGCGGATTGCAGGTCCTGCTCGACCTCGGCCCCGTCACGCCCATACCGCGCCGCTGAGGCCGCGGCGAGCCGGCCGGTGACGACCGGATCGCTCTCGGGCGGGGGATCCAGGCGGACCGAGAAGACGGGGAGCCGCTCGCCGGCCACGGAGAGTCGGGCGTAGCACTGGTGCTCGCTCAGCGCGACCAGGTCCTGCTCGTCGACCTCGCCGCCCAGTTCGCGCACCAGGTACCGCGCGTCCTCGGCGCTGGTGTGGAAGGCGAACAGGCCGTCGAGGTTGGCGAAGACCGTGGCCCGCAGGGCGCGGCGCTGCTCGCGGTCGAGCGCCTCCAGGCGGGCCAGGCTCCGAGTGGCCAGCACCAGGCTGGCGCCGTACTTGGCTAGCTCGGCCAGGATGGCCTCGTAGTCGGCGCCGGGCGTGGTGTGGAACTCGTCCACCAGGAGCGTGACCGGGCAGCGCTGGCCAGGGTCGAGGGCTCGCCTGCTCGCCGATGGCCAGCGCCACCAGGTTGAGCAGGGTGGCGCTGACGAGCGCGGCCGTATCCTCACCCGCCGTGCCCCTGGCGGTGTTGACCACCACGATCGCGCCGGACCGCAGCCAGGCGGCCGGGTCGATAGTCGAGCCGGGCTGGCCGACGATGGCGCGGGCGGCGCGGCTGCCGGCGAAGCGCTGGACCTTGGTCTGGACCGGGTTCACGATCTCGATCTGGAGCCGCCGATCGAGGCGGTCGAAGTAGCCGGACCACCAGGCCCTGACCACCGGATCGCGGACGCGCTCCAGCACGCTGCGGCGGAAGGCCGTGTCGACGAGCACGGCCGGGATCTCCAGGATGGTGTGCTGGCGTCCACGTCCTTCCGCGGTCTCGACACAGAGGGCCTGATTGGCCTCGTACAGGGTGAGCAGCGCGAAGCGGAAGGCGTCCTCCATGCGGGGTCCCCAGAAGCGGTCGAACTCGCGGCGGAAGATGGCCAGGGCGTTGGCCACCGCCTTGTCGCGCTCGCGGAACAGCACCGTGTCCAGCAAGTTGAGGCCGAAGGGGCGCTCGCGCTGGGACACGTCGAGGTACACGACGTCGCCGTGGCGACCCGGCGGGACCAGGCCGAGCGCGGCGCGGGCCAGGTCGCGGTGGGGATCGACCAGCACGAGCGCCGGGCGCTTCCCGTCGACGGTTCGTGTTTCCATGAGGTAACGGGCGAGCCGCAGCAGCAACGACGACTTGCCGCGGCGGGTCTTGGCCACCAGCAGCAGGTGGCGGCGGAGCAACTCCTCGGGCAGCGCCACCAGGACCGTGCGTCCCTGATGGGTCGAGACGCCGATCCGACAGCCACGCGCGACCGTGGCGGGCAGGGGCAGCCGCTGCCGGGCGGTGGTGCGCTCGAGCAGCGGTACGTCGGCCTGAGCCTGGGGCAGGTGCCAGAGGCCGGCCAGTTCGCGGGTGTTGAGCACCGGCATCGCTCGAGCCGGCGGCAGGGGCGCCGGCGCGCGCAGGTCCTGGGCGCGCCGGTCGAGCCGGCGCGGCAACAGGCCGTTGCCCGAGGCCAGGTTGAACTGGCGGTAGGCCGCGGCGAGCTGCGCCAGACGCGCCTCGACTCTCCCGCGGCGGCGCCTCGGCCGGCGCGAACACGGCCAGCCGAAGCTGGCTCCGGTAGGCGACGCGGCTGACCTTCTCCTGCACCAGTCGCAGGTCGTAGAGCGGACGCTCGGCCAGCCGTCGTCCCAGCCAGACGAGGCTGGGGGTGCCCACCAGGGCGCCGCCGGCCAGCAGGCCGAGGGGCAGCCACTCGCCCGCGGCCTACCACTGAGCGCCCTGCCAGGCCAGGGCGCCCGCGGCCACCAGCCCGGCCAGCAGGAAGACGCTGGTGAGCGAGGTGTCGGCACGCCCGGCGGCGCGCTCGGCTGCCAGCGGGTGCTCGACTGCCAGGCGGAGGTAGCCCCGGCACCAGTCGTCCGGGGCGGGCCGCAGCACGAGCTGGGCCAGGCTCCGCCATCCGTCGGGGAGGTCGCCCAGCGTGCTGAGCAGGCCGAGCACCGGATCCGCCTGGGCGTTGCGGGTGGCTTCGACCTCGGCGTCGCGGAAGGTGCGCAGGGGCAGGTACTGCGGGCCGCGCAGGACCGGGGCGCAGGCCTGGACCTGCGCGTCGGGCTCAAGTCGGGCGGGGTCCAGGGCCGGGTAGCGCTCGAGCTTGAGCTGGCGCAGCTCCGCCTGGGGATAGGCGGCGGCGAGCTGAGCTTCCAGGTGGTGTCGCATCGCGGCGCTGCCCGCCCGGGCGAGGAACCAGCGCGCCGTCCGGATGGCCGCAATCTCCAGGCTGAACAGCTGGGCGAGGGCGATGGCGGCGAACAGGTTCTCGGCGCACGTTCACCAGAGCCAGGCGCATCAGCATCTGGAGTAGCAGCAGCAGGCTGGCGACCAGGTAGATGAGCAGGGCCACCACGTCCACCAGGAGCTGGGTAGCTCGATCGGCCTGTTCCCAGGCCACGCTGCCGGCCTGGTCGATGGCCTGGCAGAGGGCGTTGTTGGCGTCGATGGCGAGCTGGCCCCAGGACAGGCTGGTATTGGCCAGCAGCGCGCCGAGCACCAGGCGGGGGAAGAGCTCCATCGCGTCTGCGAATGCCGTGCTAGCGTGGCAAGAAGCGGAGCGAGCGCTCGATCAGCGAGAGCGCATCGTCCAGAGACGGATACTCGGGCACGAGATCCCTCAGCGTGGCGTCCCAGGCATGCGCTTCCTGGTGGACCCGGTCGTACAAGCGTCCTCGGTTCCAGCCACCTGCGACGAACGGCTGCCTGAACTTCTCGGGGATCAACTGGCAGATCACTTGCTGGTCAAGCCGGATGTGGTCGTGTGAGAACACAAACCAGAGATCGTAGACGTCGCGCGGATTCCCACGCTGGTACATCGCGCGGATCTTCTCGGTCACCATCTCGTTGATGGTCATGACCAGCACGTAGTCGACGTCTTTGGACAGGCGAGCGCTCCCGTAGATGTGTCGCATGGCCTGTCCCCCCTTCAAAACGAGGACGTCGCGGT
>JACQUR010000335.1 GCA_016210245.1 Chloroflexota bacterium | reverse complement strand
TGGATGCGCTGTGCGTGCTGCGCCAGGTGGCGGCGCTGCCGGCCACCAGCGCCTGCCCTGCTCCACCAGCGCCCCTGACGCCTACGGCGACCCCGACCGTTGCCCCTCCCCCGGCCGCTCGACCCAGACCGTGAGGCTGGCCGCGGGTGAGGACGCCTTCCTGGCGGAACTTCCAGCGTGTCGGCATTGGCGTAAACGCCTTGCAGGCCTGGAATCTCGCCGCTGGGTCCAGGCCCTGGAGCGGAGCAGATGCGCACTCCCGCTCCCAGACCCCGCTCACGCCATCGCCCATGCACAACTCTGCGCCTCACCCCGCTGGCTCAGCCGCCCAGCTCGAGCAGGGAGATCTCGGGGGGGCAGAGGAAACGCACGCGGGGCGCCTGGCCCTGTTCGTGCCCTACTCCTCGACTGACGTAGATGCGCCGCGCGCCATCGAGCTCATGGTAGCCGCCGGCCGCAACCTGGCGGGGCACGTTCGAGAGGGTCATGAGCGGCCCGAACCAGGGCAGTTGCACCTGTCCGCCGTGGGTGTGGCCGGCGACGACCAGGTCGACGCGCGAACCCGGCTGCATCGACAGCACGGCATCGGGGCGATGGGTGAGCAGGAGTCGAACGTCGTCCCCGCCGCGAGCCGTCTCGAGGCGGTGGATCGTCTCCTGCGCCGCGGCGGATGTCTCGTCCAGCTCGAGGCCGCCGATGGTGATGCGGCGGTCGCGCGCGGTCGTCTGGACCACCTCGTTGACGAGCAGCCGTAGCTCCGTCCCGGCGATGACGCGCTCGATGGACGCCTGCTGGTCCACGTTCCCAAGGACGACGTAGACCCCGGCCGGGGCCGAGAGGCGGCTCACCAGATCGTGCAGCGCCGGTAACTCCGCCTCGAATTCCTGCGCGGTTCCCTGGAAGAGGTCGCCCGGCAGCAGGATCAGGTCGGGGGCGAGCGCCATCATCCGAGCGATGGCCTCGCGCTCGTAGTCTGTGACGTGCCTGGTCTGGATGTCCGCCAGGACACCCACTCGGATCGGCGCAGCGCCCTGGCGCTCGGGCGCCAGCGGGAGCACAGCCGTCTCGAGCTGCAGGCGGAACGGCTCGACCCACGTGGCGTAGATGCCAACTGGGGCCAGCAGCACCAGTCCGAGCGCCAGGAGGCGGACCGGCAGGCTGATGTGTAGCAGCGCGGCCGGTCCGCCGCGCCCGCGCCCGGCCCAGAGCAGCAGCAGCCCGAGCGCGGGGAGGGTGACGACCAGATCGAGGTAGAGCACGTGGATGAGGCCAAAGACCCGCAGTCCGGCCAGGACCAGGAGCACCAGCTTGGCGAAGAAGACCGCCCCGGCGATCAGGACCGCCAGGCCTAACCGTCCGAGTGTGAGCTTGCCGCTGGAAGGCTTCCATCCGTCGATCCAGCGCGGTCCCCGGAGCAGCAAGAAGCTGGCAACCATGAAGTCGGTGCCGGTCGACAACCACACCATGACGTCGAAGGCGTGTACCATGCGTGAGCTCCAATCACCCTGCCCCATTAAAGCCGCTCGGCGCCGGTTGAGGGCAAACCGGCGCCGAGGGCTGAAGAGGGAGGAGAAGCCATGCGAGCGGTCTTCTCACTCTGTCTAACGCGCGGCCAACACCGGTTGTTACGCGGCCTGCGAGCATTCAGAGGGCGGGGGGGGAGGCGTGCTTGAGACCGTTCCAGGAGGTGGATAGGCTGAAGGGCACTACCTCGGCCATGCGCTCGTCACTGGAGGGGCGCGGCGCGCAGCGCTCCGCTGCTCAGGCGGACCAGATCTGGACCAGGACATCCCGCACGCGGGGGCCGTCCAACTCGACCAGGAAGATGCTCTGCCATTCGCCCAGGAGCAGCTCGCTGTTGGCGACCGGGATCAGCTCGCTGGAGTTGAGCAGCAGGTGCTGGCAGTGGGCATGGCCGTTGGGCCGCTCGTCGGGGTGCATGTTCACGGTGCGGATGGAGAAGTCGTCGTGGGCGTAGCCCTTGCCGGGCGGCGCCCAGGCGCGCAGCAGCCGCGCCAGGTCTTCCAGCAGCAGGGGTTCGCGCTCGTTGATCTTGATCGCCGCGGTCGTGTGGCGCGAGAAGACCACGACCAGTCCATCCCGGACGGCCAGCTCCTGCAGCAGCTCGCGCACGTCGTCGCTGAGGTCGACGAACTCCAGTTCCTGCGTGGTTGCGACGCGCAGGGTCCGTAAGAAGACGCCCGCCGGACGAATAGCGGGCGTCGCCATCACGGCTTGCCTCATACCGTTGTTCCTCCTGGGATGTGGCGCCCACAGGGACGCGAAAGAAGCCACTAGAGCCTACCAGAAGTCAGGCCGGTCCCGGCAATTCCACCGGCGCATACCTGGCAGGCGGTAGCGGGGGGTGTTCGCACTGTGCTATCGTATCCAGGCGGAGAGAGGGTCGGCAAAGTGGCTGATCGGGACGAGGTGCAGGTTGCCCGCTGGGCGGGGATCAAGGAGCGAGTCGGGACTCGCCTGCGCGAGATTCGCCAGGGCAAGAAGAGCCAGGCGCGGCTGGCGGGCGACCTGGAGGAGCTGGGCTATCACGTGACCCAGAGCATGATCTCTCGCTACGAGCAGGGCGTGCTCGAGGTGCCCCTCAGCCTGGAACGCCTGGTGGGCTGGGCGCTGTGTTGCGACTCGCTGACCAGCGCCACCTTTCACGAGCTGCTGGTCCTGGATGGCTACTACCTTCCCTGGTCAGAGGACGACCTGCGGGCCTTCGACGACCTCTTGCGGCACTACCGCACCCTCCCGCTCGTGGACCAGGCGGTCTTGCGGCGCAAGCTGCTGTGGCACATCCTGGGCCTGGATGAGCAGCGCGATGGCTAACGCACGCTATCCGGCCGCCAGGCGGGCCGCCATGCTGATCGCTCGTCGCCTCCGCCGCTGGCAGATAGAGCCCGATCACCCCGGCCCGAGCAACCTGGACCAGGTGGCGGTGCTGCGGCGGGTGCTGGAGGAGGCGGGCATCCACTGCGAGGACTCCCGCGAACTGGAGGACCTGGCCGCCTTCCTGATCTCCTCGCCGCGGGGAACGGAGATGGTGCTCTCCGCGCGGCTCAGCGACTCCGAGCGCCTGCTCGCCTATGCCCACCTGCTGGCGCACGTGCTGATCAGCGGGCAGCGCAGCGGGCTGTTCGCTCGCTTCGAGTACCACGCCGGGCGGGAGCCCACCCACCTCACCATGCAGGAGCGGCGCGAGGAGATGGTGGCGCGGTCACTGGCGCGGGCCATCCTAGCCGGTCGGCTGGAGGGCGCCCCACGGTATCTCTACGGGCCGATGGCGTTGCCCTCACCCCGCAACGGAGTGCGCCGCGCCGCGGCGCAGGTGCTGCTGGTGGTCCTGCACCACGCCAGCAGGGCGCTCTACTGGCGCTCGCCCAGCTACCAGCAGTTGCGCGGCCTGCCCGCCATCGCCGGGCTGGTGACCCGCCTGCAGAGCTTCCTGGGCGAGGCCGAGCCGATCGCGGCGTAGCGATGCCTCTGGAAGAGTAGGCTGATGCCCGCGCGCTGTGGTATACTCGTCTTGCTGGCAGTTTTCGCCAGCCCACCTGATCGGTGCATGGGCAGAGGGAGAGCTGCTCTCTCCCGATCCCGCCTCTGGCTGGCTCGCGTCGAAGGTGCTCGTCCATCCCCAGAGAGACCTCGACGCTGGGGCACGCCGATACGATCCTTGCCTATCTGGCTCGCGTTGGGGCTCCCCCGCGTAGCCGGCGCTTAGCCGGAATGGGCAATCTATAGTGAGAGAGCCACATGCTTTCGTACGCTCACGCCCTGGCCCCCCGGCCCGGGGGCAATTGATCTATGTCTCCAGCAGTTGCACGGATGTGGCGCTGCCCACGCTGTGGTCGCACTCGCCCGGGTGCCACCGCGGACGCTCGCAATCCCGTTTGTCGCTACGACCTGGCCGAGATGCAGCTCGCCCGCAGCGTGTACCCGGACAACCAGGGGCCCATGGGCAGCCGAGATGGCAATCGCAACGGGGCTGCCCCCAAGCTGCCGGGATTCAAGAAGCGCCGCCGGAAGAAATAAGTCCCTGGAGGGGCAGCGTGAAGGACCTGCGGAGCTTTCTCCAGCAACTCGTCGCGCACGACCCCGATCAACTCGTGGTGGTCGACAGGGAGGTGGCCCCGGTCTTTGAGCCAACCGCCATCGTCGACCGCCTGCGGTCCGATCCACGCTATCCGACCTTTCCCGCCGTGCTGTTCAAACGCGTCAGGGGCTCCCCGTTTGGCCTGCTCCTGAACCTGCATGGCACCTACGACCGGCTGGCCCTCAGCCTGGACGCGACCATGCATACCATGGCCGAGGAGTTCAGTCGACGGGAGAAAAGGCCGGGGACGCTCAGGCGGGTCGAGCGGAGCGCGGCGCCGGTCAAGGAGGTCGTCTGGGCCGGCGACCAGGTCGACCTGACGCGGCTTCCGCTCCTGCAGCACCTGGAGCTGGACGCCGGCAAGATGATCACCTCGGCGGTGTCGTTCACGCGCGATGCGGAGACGGGAGCGGTGAACGCCAGCGTCATCCGCCACCAGGTGTTCGGGAAGCGAGAGCTGGGCTTCCACCCCAGCCAGGCATCGAACACCGGCTACATCCTCTGGCAGCACCAGCAGCGCAAGCAGCCGCTCCAGGTTGCGCTGGCCATCGGGCATCACCCGGCGCTGCTGCTGGGCGCGGTAAGCCGGCCGCCCGGCGTGGGCGGCGAGCTGGAGGTCGCCAGCGGGCTGCTGCAGCAGCGGCTGGAGGTGGTTCCGGCGGAGACGCTGGACCTGGACGTGCCGGCGCGGGCGGAGTTCGTGCTCGAGGGGGTGGTGGACACCAACCCCGAGACCTACCGCCAGGAAGGGCCGTGCGGCGAGTATCCCGGGTACTACACCGGCTCCGGCCCGGAGGCCGTGCTCACGGTCACCGCGATGACGATGCGACGCAACCCGATCTACGTCGACGTGTTCAACGCCCACGACGAACACCTGGTCCTGGGCGGGTTGACCAACATGGGCCGGCTGCTGAGCCGGATCCGAGAGGTCCTGCCGACGGTCACCGCCATCAATCTGCCGCTCTCAGGGGGCGCCCGCACGCACGCGTACATCGCCATGAGGAAGCGCGTGGATGGCGAGCCGCACCAGGCGGCGTACGCCGCTTTCGCCAACGAGCCAATCCTGAAGCACGTGTTCATCGTGGACGACGACATCGACGTGTACGACGAGCAGCAGGTGCTCTGGGCGCTGGCGACGCGTTTCCAGGCGGACAAGGACCTGACCGTCATTCGGAATTCGCTCGGCGGCCGCCTGAGCCCGGTGGCCTACGGCTACCGGCGCGACGAGAAGGGCGCGCTGGACACCAAGCTGATCTTCGACTGCACCAAGCCAGCTCCGCCCGCCCGGTTCCCCTCGGCGTGCCGCGTCTCGCCCCAGGTGGCCCAGCGCATGGACCCGGACGAGTACGTGCGACCGCTGGCCCAGTAGGCAGGAGGCAGGAGGCAGCCGGGGCGGACCCGCAGGTCCGCCCCGGCTGCCCTGGCGCTACGCATTTCGGAAGGCAGAGCAGAGCATGGACGAGGACATCCTGGTGCTCCAGGGCCTGGAGCGGATCTTCCGCCAGGTGCGGCACTATCTGGCGGGCGAGGGACGGGGCCACCTGCACCCGACCGAGCCCAATGGCAAGGGCGAGATGAGCCTGGCCATGGACCGCAAGGCTGAGGAGATCGCGGTCCAGGGCCTGCGCGAGCTGCTCGGCAGCTTCCGCCTGTTTGCCGAGGAGCGGGGGGTGGTGACCGAGGGCGACGGCGGCCAGGTGAGCGTGGTGCTGGACCCGTGCGACGGCAGCGCCAACTATGCGCGCGGCATCCGCGCTACCGGCTTCGCCGTGGCCGTGCTGGACGGGCAGGCGTTCGACCTGTCACAGGTGCGCTACGCCCTCATCGGCGACGTCCACACGGGCGACGTGTACGCGGCTGCCCGCGGCCGAGGGGCCACCAGGAACGGGCAGCCGCTCGCCGGCTCGCCGACCACGGAGCTGGCCAGGGCGTTCGTGGGCCTGAGCCTCAACGGCCAGGCGCTGCCCCGCCTGGCCGCCCTGGAGGGGTTGCGTGCGGTGAAGTTCGTCCGCTCCATGGGCGCGGCCACGCTCGACCTGGGCTACGTGGCCGATGGTGGCTACGATGCCTGCCTGTTCCTGTGGAAAAACCTGACCCCGGAGAACTTCGCCGCCGCCAGCCTGATCGTCCAGGAGGCAGGCGGCCGGCTGACCGACCAGCGCGGCCAGCCCTTCGGCCTCTGCCAGCTCACCACCGCCTACACCGTCGTGGCCGCGGCCAACCCGACCCTGCACGCCCAGCTCATCGAGCTGCTCCGAGATACCGAGCCATCCGAGGCGCCAGCGCTGGCCGGCGCCCAGGCCGGAGGGTAGTCGCTGCGCTCCGTCGGCCCGCCCTCGCCGGAACTGCGCACTAGTATACTGCGCGGTAGTATACTCTAAAGTAGTATATTCCCGAGTATACTACTCGAGGAGCGCCATGCCGGACCAGCCCTTCCACAACCGGACGCTGGAGCTCGAGGCGCTCCAGGCAGCGTGGGATGAGAACCGGCCCTCGTTCCTCGCTGTCGTGGGGCGCCGGCGTGTGGGCAAGAGTCTCCTCCTGCAGCACTTCTTCGAGGGGCGAGCCTACATCCACCTCGTCGGGACTGCGCAGACGGCCCGAAACCAGCTTGCCGACGCGTCACGGGAAGTATACCGCGCCACCGCTGATCCCGTGCTGGAGTACCAGGACTTCTCCTCGTGGGATGCGCTCCTCGCGTATGTCGGAAGCTGCGCCCGTGATGCGCGTCTGGGCTTTGTGCTCGACGAGTTCTCCTACTACTGTGACCAGGTTCCGGAGCTGCCGTCCCTCCTGCAACGGTGGTGGGACCGCGCTGGACGAACGAGTCGCGTCTTCCTGGTCATCGCCGATAGCCACGCCACCTTCATGGAGAAGCTGAGCCGGGGCGACCAGCCGCTGTTCGGTCGGCGCACAGGCGAACTGCGCCTGCAGCCTTTCGACTACGCCGATGCAGCTCGATTCTTCCCGACCTACGCACCGGAGGACCGGCTGCGGGCCTACGGCGTGTTCGGCGGCATGCCAGCCTACCTCGCCGCCTGCAACACGGACGCATCGCTTGCCGACAACATTCTGCGCTCTGTGCTCCGCAGCCAGGCGGCCTTGCGCCGCGAGCCAGACTACCTGCTCTCCCAGGAGCGATCGGTCAAAGAGCCGCCGCGCTACCTCTCAGTGCTGCGGGCGATCGCACACGGCGCCACGCAGCCAAACGAGATCGCGCTGGCCGCGGGTTTCCGATCACCCGCCGACATTACCGGCATCCTCGCGAAACTCCAGGAATCCCGTCTGGTCGCGCGGATCGTGCCCGCCAGGGGTGACCCGGGCCGCCGCATCAGCCGCTACGTGGTATCTGATCCGTTCCTGGCCTTCTGGTTCAAGTTCGTGCAGCCCGCCGAGACGCTGCTCGAGCGCGGCTTCGCCGCGCGCGTGCTGGACGAGATCTTGCGCAGTCCCCTGGAGAACCTGGACCGCTTCATCTCCCGCCCTCAGGGTCCGTGGGAGCAGGCGTGCGCCGACTACCTCTGGCGCGCCCTGCGTGTGGGCCACCTCGGGGAGCTCTGCTTCGATGAACTGGGGCCGTGGTGGGAAGGGCGTGGCAGCACCGAGAGCGCCGAGATCGATCTCGTGGGCGTGCGCCGCAAGCGGGTCACACTGGTAGGATCGTGCAACTGGCGGCACGAGTACGTGAAGCTGGGCGACCTCCACGACCTGCGGGCCACCGCGACACGGGTCGGGGCAGATGCCGAGGCACACTACGTGCTGTTCGCTCGGTCCGGCTTCGATCCAAACCTCGTGGCCGTGGCCCGCGCGGAGGGCGTGATCCTGGTCACCCCGCAGGACATGTTCGATCCGGACATCCTGGACATCTGAGCCGCACCGCTGTGGCGGTAGCGAGCAGTCGGTGGTCAGCAGTCAGTGGTCCGTGGCCACGGACCACTGACTGC
>JACQUR010000334.1 GCA_016210245.1 Chloroflexota bacterium | reverse complement strand
CCTTTGCCGCGCTCCGCGCGGCGGGGCGACAGAGCCGTCGCCCCCTACGGACCGGGGCGACGGGGCGACCGGCCCGGCGTCCCCTACGACTCTCCCGTCAAGAGACCTGGTCACACCCGAGGTCGGCCACTCATCACTCATCACTCAGCACTCAGCACTGAGGGGTAAAGATGGCACACTGGGTGCTCACCTGGGCGCAAGGACCGCTCCTGCGGCTGAGCCTGCATCGCAGGATCGCGGTTTTCGTGAGCACCATCCTCCTGGCGGCGTTCCTGGCCTTTGGCTACCTGGGCTGGGAGGCGGTGAGCCGCAGCACGGCGGCCACGCTCCAGGAGCGACGCGCCACCGCCAGCGTGGTCGCCCGGCACATCGACGACCTGATCGGCCACGCCCAGGGCCACCTGGTGGTCCTGGCCAGCGAGCTGGCCAGGGAGAGCAGCGAGCTGGAGCCCCGCCAGGTGGAGGGCATGCTCGAGAAATCTCTCCACCAGTTGCGGATCTTCTTCACCCACCTGCTGGTCTTCGACCCCCAGCAGCGCCTGCTGGCCAGCACGCCCCTGCCGAGGCCGGCGAGCCTCGACCCGACGGTCCAGGCGCTGCTCGACCAGGCTATGCGCTCCGGCCAGCCGGCCATCTCCAACCTGCTCCGTCTGCCGGCGGAAGGCAGCCTGGGCGTCCTGTTCGTCGCCCCGATCGTCAAGGAGGACCACGTGCTGGGTGTGGTGGCGGCGGAGATGTGGCTGCCCCACCCCTCCATCTCCAGCGTGGCCGGGGTGCTGCAGTTGGGGCGGAGCGGGCACATGGAGGTCGTCGACGGCGCCATGCAGGTGCTGGCCTCCACCTCCGCCGCCGACGTATTCAAGCCGTCCGAGCACCACGACTTCTACGCCCCCCTGCTCGCCCAGCGGGTGAGCACCGTGGACCGCGCCCTCTACGAGGAGGAGCACGAGGCCCACCAATCTCACGAGGAGGAGCGCGAGGCCGACGAGGCCGAGGTGTGGCACATCATGGCCTTCGTGCCGCTGGAACACGCCCCCTGGGGGGTGGGGCTCGGCCAGGATGAGGCCGAAACCTTCGAGGCGCCGCGGGAACTGCGGGACCGTGCGCTCGCTCTGGCTGCGGTGGCCCTGGCGGTGGCTCTGTGCTGCGCCTGGCTGGGCACCCACGCCGTGGTCCACCCCATCCAGACGCTGACCCGAGCCGGCGAGCGCATGGCCACCGGCGACCTCTCAGAACCCATTCGCATCGTGCAGTCGGACGAGGTGGGGCGCCTGGCCCAGGTGCTGGAGGTCATGCGGCAGCGGCTCGAGCAGAGCCTGGCCGAGATCACTGCCTGGAACCGGGAGCTGGAGCGGCGCGTCCGGGAGCGAACCCGGGAGCTGGAGGCCAGCAACCGCCACTTGCACGCGCTGATGGCCGTCGCAATGGCGGCCAGCCGGGGGACGGACCGCGAGGAGGTGTTGAGCCAGGCGCTGCAGGAACTGGCGGATACTCTGGGCGCGCGCAGCGCCTGGGCCTTCCTCTGGGACGAGGCCCAGCAGCACCTGCGCCTGGCGGCGGGGTACGGGCTCCCGGAGCCGCTCCGACAGGCCGAGTTGACCGTGGCCGCTCCCGAGGCTGCCTGTATGGCGGCCCTGCGCGCGTCGAGTGTGGTCAGCGAGCCGCAGTCGACCTGCCCGGCGCTGCCCGCCGAGCTGGCGCTGCTTGCCAATGGCACCCTGTGCTGGTGCGCTCCCATTCGCCTGGGGGAGCAGTCCCTGGGGACCCTGTGTCTGGCTACCACCCAGGACCGCGTCCTGGAACGCGAGGAGATCGCCCTCCTGGGCGGCGTCGCCCACCAGGTGGCGGTGGCGTTCGAGAACTCCCGACTGACCGAGGAGACGACTCGCCTGGAGGCCGCTCGGCGCCTGGAGCTGCTGCGGGCCGAGTTCCTGGCCTCGGTCTCGCACGAGCTGCGCACGCCGCTCGGGTTCATCAAGGGGTACACCACCACCCTGCTGCGCAACGATGTCACCTGGGAGCCGGCCCAGCAACAGGAGTTCCTGCAGATTATTGATGAGGAGGCCGACCGCCTGACCGAGCTGGTGGACGGTTTGCTGGACGCCGCGCGCGTCCAGGCCGGTCGCCTGCGCTTGCGCCCTCAACCGGTGCAGATCGAGTCCATCCTGCGCCGGTCGATCGAGCGCATGGCCGGCTCCCTTGGGGACGGGCACCACCGGGTGGAGCTGCACGCGGAGGCCTCGCCCACCATCGTGGCCGACGGGGCACGTCTGGAACAGGTGGTGGTGAACCTGTTGCAGAACGCGGCCAAGTACTCGCCCGGGGGTGGGCTGATCGAGGTCCACCTGGGCGCGGAGGCGCAGGAGGTCCGCATCGGCGTGCTCGACCGAGGCGTGGGCGTGCCCCCGGCCGAGCTGGACAGCATCTTCGAGCCTTTCCACCGAGCGCAGAACGGACCTGCCGCGGGCGTGGGCGGCGCGGGGCTGGGCCTCGCCATCTGTCGCGCCATCGTGGAGGCGCACGGGGGCCGCATCTGGGCCGAGGCCCGCCCCGGGGGCGGCACCGCCGTGTACCTGACCCTGCCATGGAGCGCTGGGGGGAGCGGAGAAAGTCGTGGGCAAACGTAGGGGCCCGGCAGGGGTGCAGTGTAGCGGCAGGGCATGCCCTGCCGCTACACTGCACCCCTGCCGGGCCCCTACGT
>JACQUR010000336.1 GCA_016210245.1 Chloroflexota bacterium | reverse complement strand
CTGGTGCCCTGGACCATGAAGGTGAAGTCAGTGATCGCCGGCGAGTACACCGCGCCGCCCGCGCACGGGCCCAGGATGGCAGAGATCTGGGGCACCACCCCGGAGGCGAGAGTGTTGCGCAGGAAGATCTCGGCGTAGGCGCCCAGGCTCGCTACCCCTTCCTGGATGCGCGCCCCGCCCGAGTCGTTCAGCCCGATGACCGGCGCCCCGGCCTTGAGCGCCCGGTCCATGATCTTGACGATCTTCTCGCCGTAGGCCTCCGAGAGCGAGCCGCCAAAGACGGTGAAGTCCTGGGAGAACACGAAAACCAGCCGCCCGTCGATACGTCCGTGGCCGGTCACCACGCCATCGCCCAGGTAGCGCTCGCGGTCCAGCCCGAAGTCGGTCGTCCGGTGGGTCACCAGCGCCCCGACCTCCTGAAAGCTGGCCGGGTCAAGCAGCACCTCCAGCCGCTCGCGCGCGGTCAGCTTGCCCCGTGCGTGCTGCTGGGCAATGCGCTTCGGCCCGCCGCCCAGCAGCGCCTCGGCCTGCAACTCCCGCAGCCGCGCCAGCTTGCCCGCCGTGGTCTGCGCCACCGCCCCGTCTTCCGCTCGATCCCGATCCTGTATCGCCATCTCACCTCTCGGGGGCTAGGAGCTGGGGGCTGGGGGCTGGTGTTCACCAGCCCCCAGCCCCTAGCCCCTAGCCAGCAGTCGGGCCACAACCGCCTCCGCCACCGCGTACGGGTCCTGGGTCCGCTCCGCCACCTGGTCGAAGCGGCTCACCCAGCCTTCCTGCGCCAGCAGCCGCTCGAGCTGCTCCTTCAGTCGGTCCTCGACGATCGCTACCACCTGCCGCCGCGCCTGGTCCGCTCGCCGCACCCGCCAGTGTCCACTCTGCTCCAGGTAGGCGCGGTGGCGAGCGATCGCCTCGACCAACTGGTCGATCCCACGCCCCTCGGTGGCGACCGTCTGGACGATCGGCACCTGCCACGCGCGGGGCTCGCTCAGCGAGAGCAGCATGGTCAGCTCGGCCGCAAGCTGGTTGGCGTTCTCCCGGTCGGCCTTATTAATCACGAACACGTCGGCAATCTCAAGTACTCCTGCCTTGAGCGCCTGCACGTCGTCCCCCAGGCCCGGCACGCCCACCACCAGCGTCGTATCGGCTGCCCGGGCGATATCCACCTCGTCCTGGCCCACCCCAACCGTCTCGACGAAGACTACCTCTTTGCCAAAGGCATCCAGCAGGTGGACCACCTCAATGGTACTCCGGGCCAGACCTCCCATGCTGCCTCGAGTTGCCATCGAGCGCACGAAGACCCCGGGATCGGCGTGCAGCTCCTGCATGCGGATGCGGTCGCCCAGCAGGGCGCCCCCGGAGAAGGGGCTGGTCGGGTCGACCGCCACGATGCCCACCGTCTTGCCTTGCGCCCGGTAGGCCAGGGCCAGCGCCTTCACCAGGGTGCTTTTGCCCGAGCCCGGCGGCCCGGTCACCCCGACCACGTGGGCGCGCCCGGTGTGGGGAAAGAGCTGGCGCAGCGCCGCGCGCCCCTCGGCCGTGCCCTGCTCCACCAGGCTCATCAGACGCGCCAGGGCGCGGCGGTCGCCGCCTCGGACCGCTTCCGCAATGGCGCTAGACACTACGCAGCCGCCTGAAGTGGGATATCGACCGTCCTCAACTCCAGCGAGGTTTCGATATCCTCCCCTTCATCCTCGCGCAGTTCACGCTGGATCTCCAGCGCCTCGCGGACTCCATCAAGCACGACCGGCAGGCTCTCCTGAGGCGGCGCAGTCTCTCCCTTGGCACGCCAGACAGCCATCCACGCGCCCATCGCCCGGCGAACACTGGCGAGCGCTTCCTCGCGGCTCCGACCCTGCGATGTACAGCCGGCGAGCGCAGGCACCACCGCCGTGACCCATCCGCGGCCGCCTGGGAAGAGCAAGACCATGTACCTCATTGTGGATTCCCCCTTGGTGCGAGAGTGCCCCGCTCCCTCACGGCTCAGGGGAGCGGATTGAACGGATTGGAACGGATTGGGCGAGCAACAATCCGTTCCAATCCGTTCAATCCGTTCCCAGAATCCGTTGACAGCAATCCGTTCCCCTACCCCGCCCGCACTCCGCGCCGCCCCAGCGCCTGCTCCAGGAAGGCGATGGTCTCGCCGGTCGGGCTGCCAGGGCGGAAGACTGCCTGGAGGCCCAGGACCCTGAGCCGCGGGATATCCTCATCGGGGATGATCCCCCCCGCCCAGACCACCACGTCCTCCAGCCCGCGCTGGTGCAGCGCGTCCATGATCCTGGGGAAGAGGGTCATGTGCGCGCCGGAGAGGATGGAGAGCCCGATCGCGTCGACGTCCTCTTGCAGCGCCGCCTCGGCGATCATCTCGGGGGTCTGGCGGATGCCGGTGTAGATGACCTCGTAGCCGGCGTCCCGCAGCGCGCGGGCGATCACCTTCGCCCCGCGGTCGTGCCCGTCCAGGCCGGGCTTGGCGATCAGCACCCGCCCCTTCGGGCCCGTTGCGCTCACCTCTCTCATGGCCCCTCCGCTCCGCTCGGTGCCTCCTCCTCGAGCAGCTCCACCAGCACCCCCGCGGCGCAGTCCGGCTGGATGAAGGCCACCCGCCCCTCCGCGCCCGGGCGCGGCACCGTGTCGATGAACTCGACCCTCAGGTTGCTCAGCCTCTGGATCTCCTGCTCCAGGCCGTCGGACTGGAAGCACACGTGGTGCAGCCCCTCTCCGCGCCGCTCCAGGAAGCGCTGCACCGTGTTGTCCTCGGTGAACGGCTCCAGCAGCTCGATCCTGGTCTCCCCCGCCTGGAGAAAAGCCACGTGCAGGCCGCGGTCGGCCAGCGTCACCCGCCGGCTTTCCGACAGCCCTAACTGGTCGCGATAGAAGCGCATCGCCGCGTCGAGGCTATGCACGGCGATGGCGACGTGGTGGACTTTCTGGATCATACGTCCCCGCGCCGGAGGTAATGAAGGTGAGAGGTCAGGCGATAGCCTCCCTGTTAACTATACGCAATCCAAACCGGGTGAGACAGGGGACAGGGCTCCGCTGTTGACACGTGCCGTCGCGGTCTATAGCATCGCACCTGTCGACTTGCTTTGGGCGGGAGAAAGACGATGATCGACGAAGAAGTCCGCGACTGCCTGGCGGCGGCGCCCTTCGTGGCGTTCGCCACCGTTGGCTCGAGCGACCAGCACCAGGGTGAGGTCCACCTCGCCGCGACGCGCGGCGCCTACGTACAGGTGCTCGACGACCACACCGTGTGCTGGCCGGCGGGATGGCTGCCGACGACGACGCGCAACCTGGGAGAGAACGGCCAGGTCCTGGCCCTGCTCATGGCTGACCGCCCCGAGGGGCCGCAGGTGATGCGCCTGCACGGAACGGGCGCGGTCGAGCGCAGCGGCCCCGTCTACGAGCAGGTGAAGGCCCGCTATCCGTGGGCCCAGGCAGCGATCGTCGTGCAGGTGAAGAGAGTGAGCAGGTCAAATGAGGCCCAATACCTCTGAAGCGGCCGACACGCCCCGGGCGACGGCACAGCAGCCGCCCGACCCTCTGCCCTGGCCGGAGGGGGAGTTCGCGCGGCGCTGGCGCCGGGCACAGGCCATGATGGCCGAGGCCGGATTCGACGGGCTGATCGCGAGCGAGTCGACCAACTTTCGCTACCTGGCCGGCTACGAGAGCCAGCAGTTC
Organism: Chloroflexota bacterium; assembly: GCA_016210245.1. Taxonomy (GTDB): domain Bacteria; phylum Chloroflexota; class UBA6077; order UBA6077; family JACQUR01; genus JACQUR01. The sequence continues at coordinate 5,820 of JACQUR010000336.1, read as the reverse complement.
ATCCACAAGATGCGGCCCATGGTCTTCATCCTGCCCAGGCGTGGCGACCCCGCGCTGTTCATCTACGGCCTCGAGGCTCCGAACGTCCTCGCCCTGGGCGTGATCCGAGACGTCTCCTCGTACGTCGACGTGCCTTTTCCGGTCGGGGACCTGGCGCGCCTGCTCCGCGAGCGGGGCCTCGGCTCCGGAGTCCTCGGGGTGGAAAGGGGGCCCAATCAGCGCCTCGGGATGCCGCTCGACGACTTCCTGGCGCTCCAGGCCGCTCTGCCGGAGGTGGCCTGGCGCGACGCGGGCGCCCTCCTGGACGGCGTGCAGATGGTCAAGTCCGAGGCGGAGGTGGAGATGGTCCGGCGGGCGTGCGCCATCACCGAACAGGCGTGGCCCATTATCCTGTCTCGGCTCTCTCCGGGCATCACTATGATCGAGTTGCAACGCCAGGTCACGCGCACGTTCGTGGAGCACGGGGCGGACCCGGTCACGCCTGGCCGCTCGGCCGTCTACCGGTTGAGCGACGGTCCCGCGAGCCCCCGGTTCCAGTCTGGCGACGTGCTCAAGCTGGATTTCGGCGCGCGCTACAACGGCTACTACTGCGACGTGGCTCGCCTGGCTACGTTTGGCGCCTCCACGGAGCGCCATCGGGACATCCATCGGCAGGTAGCCGGTCTGTTGCGCGACTGTATCGCCGCCGCGCGTCCGGGCGTCCGCGCGCGCGAGATCATGGCCTTCAACAACGCGGCGCTGGGCCGGATGGGCCAGCCGCCCATTCCAGGAACCAAGCGGATCGGGCACGGCATCGGGGTCGGCTACACGCAGCCGCCGTCGTTGAACGTGGTGGACGAGACGCCGCTGGCGCCTGGCATGGTCATCGCCGTCGAGCCCCGCATCGAGACGGAGCTGGGCATGGTCCACCTCGAGGAGATGGTGCTGGTGACCGAGTCCGGGCCCCGCGCGCTCACCACGGGCGCCGCCGAGTTGGGCCGAATCGGGTGAGGCCCGGACCAAGTCGACAGTCGACAGTCGACAGTCGACAGTTGAAAGGGGCAGTCGCAGGCTTTCGACTGTGGACTGTGGACTGTCGACTGTCGACTCAGCAGGAGAAGGAGACTCAGAGATGACCGTGAAGCCCGGCTGGACCGGCAGGTTCTTCGAGGATTTCGAGGTTGGCGACGTGTATCGCTGTCGCATCGGTCGCACCATCACCCAGGCCGACAACATCTGGTTCACGTTGCTCACGAACAACACCAACCAGATCCACTTCAACCAGCGCTACGCAGAGCGCACCGAGTTCGGCCGGCCGCTCGTCAACAGCGCGCTGACGCTCGCCATCGTGGCAGGGCTGGGCGTAGCCGATACCAGCGAGAACGGTTTCGCGCTCGGCTGGGACGAGATCAGGCTCCCGGCCCCGCTGTTCGAGGGCGAGACGATCTACTCCGAGAGTGAGGTGCTGGAGAAGCGCGAGTCGCGCTCCAAGCCGCAGTGGGGGATCGTCAAGTTCCGCACCCGGGGCATCAAGCAGGACGGGACCGTGGTCATGGAGTACTCCCGCTCGGTGATGGTCTGGAAGAAGGCCTTCGCCCCGGCCAACGACACCTTCCCCGAGCCCAGGCTGGCCGCGGACGGGCGCGGCGCGAAGCCGCCCCAGCCCGCCGAGCGAGCGCGGGAGGGCGCCGATGGCTAGGTCCGCCCTCAGCGGCCTCAAGGTCGTCGCCCTGGAACAGGCGGTGGCTGGGCCGTTCGCCACCCACCTGCTCGCCGACATGGGCGCCGACGTGCTCAAGGTAGAGCGGCCCGGCACGGGCGACGTCATCCGCGGATGGGACCGCGCCGTGCATGGGCTCTCCAGCGGCTTCGTGTGGCTCAACCGCGCCAAGCGGAGCATCGCGCTGGATGTCAGGAAGCCGTCCGGGCAGGCCGTGCTGCGGCGACTGGCCGAGCAGGCCGACGTGTTCCTGACCAACCTGGGGCCAGGCGCCGCCGACCGGCTGGGCATGGGCTACGAACAGTTGTCCCAACTGAGCCCCCGCCTGATCTACTGCAACATATCGGGCTACGGCCTGGACGGCCCCTATCGCGACGCCAAGGCGTACGACCTGCTGATCCAGGGCGAAGCGGGCATCCTGGCCACCACCGGCTACCCGGATGCGCCGGCCAAGGTGGGCATCCCTCTCTCGGACCTCGGGGCTGGGATGTACGCGGCCCTGGGCATCCTGATGGCGCTCTATCAGCGCGAGCGAACTGGCCGCGGCCAGTTCCTGGACGTGTCTATGTTCGAGGCAATGCTGGAGTGGCTGGGGTACTTCCCTCACCACTACTGGCACCAGGGTGAGGAGCCCGAACGGGTGGGCATGCGCCATCACTACAACGTGCCGTACGGCCCGTACCTCGCCCGCGACCAGCGCTACGTCTGCCTGGCCGTGGCCAGCGCGCGCGACTGGGAGGTGGTGTGCAGGCAGGTCTTCGAGCGACCGGACCTGTTGGACGACCCGCGGTTCGCGGATCCGCCTGGCCGCCGCGAACACCGCAAGGAGCTCGAGGCGATCGTGGAGGCCATCTTCCGCCAGCGCGACTCGCAAGACTGGCTGGAACGCCTGAAGGCGGCGGACCTCGCCTACGGCGAGCTACGCGGGATCGCCGACGTCCTCGCCCACCCCCAGATCGCCGCGCGCGCGTTGGTCCGCGAGGTCGACTCGCCGGTTGGGCCCGTTCCCACGATCGAGAGCGCCCTCCGCCTCTCGGACAGCCCCGTCGCCGAAGGGCCACTCCCCTCGCTCGGCGGCGACACGCAGGCCGTGCTCCGCGAGGCCGGCTACAGCCAGCAGGAGATCGACGCGCTGGTGAAGAATGGGGTGATTAGCTGAAGACGGACGCACCCGGGCAGTCCGTCGATCATCGTCACCCGACCGCTACCCCTCGGCCAACCTCTTACCACACCCGGGCGATCGCCTGCGCTTTCCACGGTGGGGTCGGCAGAGGGGCGGGCGGAGGAGCCTCCACGGTCGCACCACCAGCGGGTGCCGGCGCAGGCTTGCACGCCACCACCAGCACCGACAGGCCCCAGCCAGACGTGCGGATCCTGGCCTCAGCCCTCCCCGACGTGGGAGGCGTTGCACGACCCGGGTACCCTGGGAAAGAAACTAGGGTTAAGACTAGGGGTGAAACCTAGGGTTTCCCCGTTCCCACCGCCGGTGCAGGGTGCTACGCTCGCCGGGCACTTCTGGCTCGGAGGTCGGATGCGATGCGTGGTGCCTGGCGCACGGTAGCAGCCGTCGGAACGGTGGTCCGTGGTGGCGTGACTCGAGGCGTGGCTCCGCTCGGCCTCGCGGCCCTCGTCGCGGTGTTGGCGGTCTTGTTCAGCTTCCCGCTTGCGTGGGCCGCAACCCACGAGCAGGTCTGGGTGTCTGAGCTGCAGGTCGTGACGCAGTGGCAGAGCACCCTGGAGTACTATTCCGCAACCTGGCCGACCTGGGCCGACCGATTGCGCGTGCATGAGGAGTCGATTTCCGGCTACTCGGTCAGGTGGTGGTTCGAGTGCCCAGGGAGTGGCAGGTTCGGGGAGGGCGCCAAAGGGTGGGGCGACCCACCCTACAACTACGAGGTGGTGGTGCCATCCGAGTGTTTGGGTGCTACGGTGTCGGTGATAGCCCAGCCGTACAACTTCTACAGCGATGGCCCGGGAACTATCAAGCTCTGGGCGTACGCCGGCTCGAACACTCCGCCGCCTCTGCCGACCGAGGGCGTTCCTGCGGGCTCCGATCGCAACCCGCCCGATCCTAGCGGGGGCACGAGTCGCGATCCTGTCCACACCTCCACGGGGAGCTACACCTACACCCACACGGACGTGGCGACCTCCGGGCGCGGGCCGACAGTAGTCTTCGCCCGCACGTACAACAGCAACGACTCGCGGGTCGGGCCGCTGGGGCCAGGCTGGACGCACAACTACGCTGCTCGGCTCACCCGCCCCGATGGCACGACGAGCGACGTGGTGGTCGTCGGACCACAGGGACGGAGCGACCACTACACCCTGGTCGACGGCGTCTACACGCCTCCCGCCGGTACCTACACCACCCTGCGTCGCAACCCCAACGATACCTGGACCGTGAGCCACAGGGACCAGAGCACCTGGACCTTCGACAGCGGTGGGAAGTTGACCGGGGTCACGGACCGGTATGGCAACCAGTCGACGCTCACCTACACCGGCAGCCAGCTCACCGGTATCAGCGACCCGGCGGGGCGTGGCTCGCTGAGCCTGAGCTACGATACCTGCTTCGCTGGGCGGCTCTGCCAGGTCAGCGACTGGGCCAGCCCCGCCCGGGTGGTGCAGTTCAGCTACGACGCCAGCGGGCGGCTGAGCAGCGTCACCGATCGTGAGAACAAGAGCACGAGCTTTGCCTACGACGGCACGAGCCAGCGCCTGACGAGCATCACCGACGCGCGCGGCAATGTGGCGGTGACCCATACCTATGATGCCCAGGGGCGGGTGGCGACGCAGAAAGATGCGAAGGGGCTGGCCACGGGCCAGCAGACCGAGTTCGCCTACAACGACGCGACGCGCATCACCACAGTCACCTATCCGGCGACCTCCTTCGACCCGAGCTGGCGTTTCATCGTGGAGGACAGCTACGACGCGCAGGGGCGCCTCATCCAGCGCGTCTCCAAGCCCACCGCCAGCTCGGCCGACTGGGCCACCGAAACGTACGGCTACGACGGCAACTCCAACCGCACCTCGTGGACTGACGCGCGAGGGCACACCACGAACCTGTGCTACGACGTGGACTACGCGGGCGTAGCCATTGCCGGCAGCCAGGGCAACCTGACCCGGCGGATCGACCCGGCCCCGAACGGAACCAACCGCCCGGTGACGCTCTTCCAGTACGACGGCAAGAACAACCTGGTCCAGACCGTCTCGCCCAAGGGTGTCAACAGCGGGCAGGGGATTCCGAGCAGCGAGACCAACCCGTGCGGCGTGAGCCTGGCCGTGAGCACCACCCTCTACGCCACCAACCTGGTCTACGATCCCCTCACCGAGACCAAGCTGGAGACGGTGACCCGACGCTATGTCGACCCGGACCTCGGCCAGCAGACGGCGGTGACGAAGCTCGAGTATCAGGACGAGGCCAACCCGGGCCTGGTGACCAGGGTCATCCCGCCCCGGGGCAACACCGGCCCGAGCCCCGACTACAGCTATGCCACCAGCTTCAGCTACTACGGCCCGGGCAGCCAGGCGGGGATGCTGGAGAGCGTGGTCGGTCCGCCGGTTGACGGCAACCCGACGGGCTACAAGACGGCCTACTCGTACGACGCCATCGGCCGGCGACTGACGATGGTCGACCCCAATGGCTACGTGGCCGGCGGCGTGCCGTCGGAGCACACCTGGGAGTACGCGTACGACAACGAGGACCGCCTGCGCTTCGTCAAGGCGCCCCCGCCGGCCTCGGGCGGGTCCCAACTGGTGACCGAGTTCACCTACGACGTGGCGGGCAACCGTGAGGTGGCCATCGACGCCAACGGCCAGGTGACAAAGTACGTCTACGACCAGCGCGACAGCCTGCAGGAGGTGCAGCAGAGCCCGGACGCCTGGACCTGGCCCGACCGCGGCCAGCCGCTGCCTGCGCCGCCCGCGTCCGTGGTGCGCACCACGTACAGCTACGACCACCTCGGCAACCTGGCCCAGGTGAAACGGGCCAGGTACGTACAGGGCGACCCGGCCAACGACGAGCGGGCGGTGGACTACGCCTACGACGGCCTGAACGTGCGATTCGTTCTTCTGAAATGGGCGGCAAGCCCAGGGAAGGAGGCAAGGCCAAGCGCCTTGACAACTTG
>JACQUR010000333.1 GCA_016210245.1 Chloroflexota bacterium | reverse complement strand
GGCCTGGATGATGGACACCTACTCCATGCATAAGGGGTACTCTGTGCCCGGCGTGGTCACCGGGAAGCCGGTCGAGCTTGGGGGCTCGGAGGGACGCGCCGAGGCCACCGGCCGGGGCGTGGCCTACTGTATCCAGGAAGCGGCCCAGCGCATCGGGCTGGAGCTGGTCGGCGCGCGCGTCGCCATCCAGGGCTTTGGCAATGTGGGCGGGGCGACCGCCCGGATGCTGTACCAGTTGGGGGCGCGCATCGTCGCCATCACCGACGTGCGCGGCGGCGTGTTCCGCGGCGATGGGCTGAACCCGCAGGCGCTCCATCGCTACGCCCAGGAGACGGGCGGCGTGGCCGGCGCGCCAGGAACGGAGCCGATCGACAACGCGGAGCTGCTGCAGCTCGAGTGCGAGGTGCTGGTGCCGGCTGCTCTGGAGGGGCAGATTACGGCGGCGAACGCGGCGGCGGTGCGGGCACGCCTCCTGGCCGAAGCCGCCAACGGACCAACCACGCCGGACGCCGACCCCATTCTCCAGGAGCGCGGGGTGATGGTCATCCCGGATATCCTCTGCAACGCTGGCGGGGTGACGGTGAGCTACTTCGAATGGGTCCAGAACCGTGAGGCCTTCTTCTGGACGCTGGACGAGATCAACGCCCATCTGCGCCGGATCATGCTGCGGGCCTTCGGTGACGTATGGCGCCTGGCGGCCGAGCACGAGATCGAGCCTCGCCTGGCCGCCAACGTCCTGGCCATCGGCCGCGTGGCCGAGGCCACGCACATCCGAGGGCTGTACCCGTAGGATGGCCGGCCCCACCCCCCCAGAGGCATCAAGCGAAGGCCTGGTGCGATGGTACGTGCCAGTTCGGGCTTGGGGCGCCAACGCCAGAGCGGCGAATCAACGCCGGAGGGTCCCGGTGGACTGATGCCTCATGCGCCCCTGGCCTGGACGCGGAGCTGGGCCAACAGTTGGCGGACCTCCTGGTCGCTCACCTGCTCGAAATCTCGATACCAGATGCCTACGGCGCCGAATGGTTCCGGCGTGGCCAGGGCTACCACCTGGTCCGCCTCGGCCTCGATCAGCCCCACCGTCTCCGTCGGGCACACCGGTAGGGCCGCGATCCGGCGCGCGGGCTGCTGCGAGGCCAGCGCCCGCAGCGCGGCGAGCATGGTGTAGCCTGTGGCGGCGCCGTCGTCGACCACGATGGCGGTCTGCCCCTGAACGGACGGCAGCGGCCGACCGCCGCGGTAGAACTGGCGGCGGCGCTCGATCTCGGCCCGCTGGCGCTCGACCTCCCGCTGGATGTAGGCGGACGAGACGCCGAGGGCACGGATGAGTGGCCAATCGAGCTGGGGCTCGCCGACTTCGGCCAGGGCGCCAATGCCCAGCTCGGGGTTGCCTGGGGCGCCCAGCTTGCGCACGATGATCACGTCCAGAGGCAAGCCGAGCTGCTGGGCGAGCTCGTAGCCAACCACAACCCCACCGCGCGGCAGAGCCAGTACGATCGCGGTCGTGCTGCCACGGTACGCCTGCAGCTCGCTCGCCAGGCGCTGGCCGGCCTCGGCCCGATCCTGAAAGATCATGAACGGCATCTTCGCCACCCTTCCTGGCTACCGGGCAGCAAGATACATGCCCTCTGGGCAGCTCGGGTGGCCCGTCCTCGATGCCACCAGCAGCATAGCGCTCGCCGGGCGGGGGCGCAAGCGGGTCAGTACCGCCCCAGCACCTTGCCGATGATCTCACGGCGGCGCAGCGGGCCGAAATGGCGGCTGTCGCGGCTGGCCGCGCGGTTGTCGCCGAGCACGACGTAGCTCCCGCCCGAGCGTGCGGCCACGCGCTTAAGCAGGAGGCGCGAGGACTGCGCAGGATCGCGCACCACGACGACGTCGCCCGGGCGCGGGGCCCGGGCGACGTAGGCGAGTCTGTTGACCAGGAGTCGTTCGCCGGCCCGGTAGGCCGGCGCCATGCTGTCGCCCTCCACCTGGAAGCGGGTGATGGGCGAGAGCCGGGCCAGGCGGGCCAGGACGCTCCGCAGGGGCGCGTCTACTTCTTCGTCTCCCAGAAGATCTCGGCGATGCGAGCTACCTTCTGCCGCACCTGTTTCGCGGCCTCCGGGTCGATGTTTTGCTTGGCCCTGGAGGCCAGCTTGCAGGTCTGCCAGACCAGCTCGTGCAACTCCGGGTACTTCTGGGCGTGCTCCGGCTTGAAGTAGTCGGTCCAGAGGATGAGCACCTCCTCCTTGAGCTTGCGCCCGTGCTCCTCCTTGACCAGGATGTAGCGGCTGGCGGAGTTGTGCCAGGCCAGCGAGGCGGCGGCATCCTGCGGCTGCGGCCCCAGGTCCAGCAACAACTGGGTCATCTTGATCACGGTGTCCGCCGCGATCTCGGCGCTCACGGGGTTGTAGATGCCACAGGGGATATCGCAATGGGCATGCACCACCTCGGGTGGGACAACTTCGTCGAGCCGGCGCAGGCCATGGGACAGCAGGCGCTTGACTGGGGTAAATCTCATCGGGTTCCTCCTTGCTAGCAGGCAGCGTTCCTGGTGCGGCGGGAGCGACTGGGAAGTCGCCCCAACCCCCTGTTTTCTACTCTACCAATCCTCTAGCTAAACGGGGAGCGCCGGTGGGACTGCCAAGTTCTTGTGCGTGGAGGTCGTTGGGGGGGACGGCGCTGTCCGCCCGCCGCCCCGAGGGTGGCAAGGCGTGGAGAGC
>JACQUR010000332.1 GCA_016210245.1 Chloroflexota bacterium | reverse complement strand
CCTTCGACAGGCTCAGGATGAGCGGACCCCGGGGTCCTCCGCTCATCCTGAGCCTGTCGAAGGGCCTGAGCCTGTCGAAGGACCTCACGGTCGCGGCTCGGATCGCAGCCCCACCAACGCTTGACCGACCACCAGGCCGCGCTCGCGGGAGCAGGTTGTGGGATGAGTGTAGCAGGAGTAACGGAGCCTGGTCGACACTACGATCTGGTGGTGGCCGACGATGGCGGCAAGGTGCTGGACGGCCTGGCGCGGCGCGCGTTCCAGGAGCCGTGGCTGTTCCTGCTGCGCCAGCGCGCGGCCCAGCTCTCGCTCGTCCAGGGGTTCGACCAACTGCTCTCCCTGGAAGTCATCCCCGTGGTGCCCTTCCCCTACCAGTTGGAGACGGGCCAGAAGCTGCTGCGCCGCTTCCGCGGGCGCGCCCTGCTGGCCGACGAGGTTGGGCTGGGGAAGACCATCGAGGCCGCGCTGGTGTTGAAGGAGTACCTGCTGCGCGGCCTGGTGCGCAAGGCGCTGATCCTGACTCCGCCCGCCCTGGTCAGCCAGTGGCGCGAGGAGCTGGCCACCAAGTTCCGCCTGGAGTTCGTCACCCACGAGGACGCCGAGTTCCGGGCGCTGGGGCCGGGCGCGTGGGGCAGGTTCGACCTGGTGCTGGCCTCGCTGAACACCGCCCGTTCTGGCGACCACGCCAGGGCGATCCTCGGCCAGCACTACGACCTGGTGATCGTGGACGAGGCCCACCACCTGAAGAATCGGGCGAGCGTGAGCTGGGAGTTCGTCAACCAGCTCGACAAGAAGTTCATCCTGCTGCTCACTGCCACGCCGGTGCAGAACAGCCTGGACGAGCTGTTCAACCTGATCACCATCCTCAAGCCCGGCCTGCTGCGGACCATGCGGACCTTCAAGAAGGAGTTTGTCACCCGCGGCGACCCCCGACTGCCGAGGAACCGGGCGCGGCTGCAGGAGCTGCTGGCCGACGTCATGGTTCGCAACACCCGCAGCCAGGTGGGGGTGAAGCTGCCACGCCGCCGCGCTACCACGGTCCACCTGGCCCTCTCGCCTGAGGAGCGGGAGCTGTACGAGGCCGTCACCGGGTTCGTGCGGACCGAGCACCCCCGGGTGGGCCGCTCTCAGCGTGGAGTGAACCGCTTCACGCTGGAGACGATCCAGACCGAGATCGGCAGCTCCAGCTTCGCCGTCGTCCCCACCCTGAACACCATGGCTGAGAACCCGCACAACAGCCCGGCCCAGCGCGAGGAGATCCGGCGCTTGCTGGCCATGGCCCGGGGCATCAAGGAGAACTCCAAGGCAGGGGCGCTGCTCAAGGTGCTCAAGGCCACGCGGGAGAAGGCCATCGTCTTCACCAAGTACCTCGAGACGCTCCACCACCTGGCTCGCGTGCTGGCCGAGGCTGGCCTCTCCACGGCTGTCTACCACGGCGGACTCAGCACCGAGCAGAAGGATGCCTGCATCGCTGAGTTCGAGGCCCAGCGGCAGGTGCTGCTGTGTACCGAGGCCGCGGGCGAGGGCCGCAACCTCCAGTTCTGCAACACGATGGTCAACTACGACCTGCCCTGGAACCCGATGCGGATCGAGCAGCGTGTGGGCCGCATTCACCGCATCGGCCAGGAGCGCGAAGTCTCGATCTTCAACCTGTCGGCCGAGGGCACGGTGGAGGACTACATCCTCCGTCTGCTGGACGCCAAGATCAACATGTTCGAGCTGGTCATCGGCGAGATGGACATGATCCTGGGCAACCTGGCCGACGAGCGCGACTTCGCCGACATCGTGGCCGACCTGTGGCTCCGCGCGGCCGACCAGGCGGAGGCCGAGCACGCCTTCGAGCAGTTTGGCGAGGAGCTGGTGCAAGCCAAGCGGGAGTACCTGAAGGCGCAGGAGTACGACAACCTGGTCTTTGGCCAGGACTACCAGGTGACGGACTGATGCTGAACGCCCGGACCACCGCTGCGACAGCGCCCCGCCCGCCGTCGAGCCAGCCGGCCGCGGGCGGGCCGCCTACCTATCTGAAGGCGCTGGCCGTCGACGTCTTCCGCGCCGTGGGCGCCCTGGTCGAGGAGGACGGGGGAGGGCTGGTGGAGGTCCTCCTGCCCGATGCCTACCAGGACCGCCTCGACGGCGCAAGCTTCCTGCGCCTGGCGTTCGATCCGCAGGCGCCGCTGCCGCCTGACGCGCAGTTGGTGACCATCGGCAGTCCACTCACCGAGCAGATCGTCACCCTGGCGGAAGACCTCGGCCTGGCCGCGCGCTGGTACGTCAACGGGTTGAAGTGGTCGCAGCGGCAGGCGATCGGCCTCGACCGCTGGCGGGCCAGGTTCACCAACGCCCGCTTCCTGGGCGACGGGGTGGAGATGGCCTTTGCCTGCCACCACGTGCTGATGAACTTCCGGGTGTCCTACGTGTCCGATGAGAAGCGCGAGGAGCTGCGGACGGTGGTGGTCGATGTCCACTCCCTGCAGCCAGCGCCGCTGCTGCAGCGGCTGTGGGCCAGGCTGCCGGCGTCGTCCGAGGGTGTGTTCACCATCCCGGCCGAGTTGCGGCCGGCCGGCGTGACCTGGTCGCGCCCGGTGGCGGTAATGCCCCAGCCCGACTTCTATCTTTCCGACCGCGACGAGCTGCCGAGTCGTGGGACACTGGAGACGCTACACCAGCGCACGGTGGCGTTGCTGGAGCGGGAGATCGCCGAGTCCATCGCCACGTACCAGCGGCACGCAGCCCGGCAGCTCGAGCTGGAGCGTCTGCGCATCGAGACCTTCTACGCCGACAGCGAGGCCGAGCTCCAGCGGCGGCTGGAGCGGGCCGAAACCGACGAGCGGCGAGCGGCCGTCCAGGCCAAGATCGAGGCCGGGCGGCTGGACTGCCAGCGCAAGCTGGCCGATATCCAGGCCAAGCACCGGCTGCGGGTCGTCGTCCAGCTCCTCAACGCGGCCTTCATCACCCAGCCGAAGGTCCGTACCCACGTGAAGGTGGAGAACCGCTACGCCAGCGCAGGGCTGGACGTGGTGCTCGACCCGCTGACCATGGAGCTGGAGCTGCCGACCTGCCAGAGCTGCGCGGAGGTGATGGCCAGCGTCCACCTGTGCGCCGCCGGCCACCTGGTGTGCGACGCTTGCGCCCGGCCCTGTGCCTTCTGCAAGCGGGAGTACTGCCGCGACTGCGGCATGGCCACCTGCGCCGTCTGCGGCCGCCCCATCTGTCCCCAGAGCCAGGTCCGCTGCAGCACCTGCACCCAGGTCACCTGCCCGGACGACCGGGGGCGGTGCCACTGAGGGATTGCGGATTTTGGATTGCGGATTGCGGATTGAGGTCGGTCCAGAACTCCAATTCCGCAATCCGCAATCCGCAATCCGCAATCCAAAATCGCCTCACTCCAGCGCGACGATCGCCAGCTCGAAGCTGCCGCCGGGGGCAACCACCGAGACCGAGTCGCCGACTCGCCGACCCAGCAGCGCCCGGCCCACGGGCGATTCGTTCGAGATACGGCCCTGCTTGGGGTCCGCCTCCACCGAGCCCACGATCGTGTAGACCTGGCGCTCGCCCTCCACGTCCACGACGGTCACGCGCGCGCCCAGCCGCACCACGTCCGCCTGGGGATGGTCGTCGATGATGAGGGCGTGTGCCAGGGCGCGCTCGATATCCTGGATCCGGCCCTCGACGAACGCCTGCTCGTTCTTGGCATCGTCGTACTCGGCGTTATCGACCGTGTCGGTGAACTCCTTGGCCCTCCGGATGCGCTCGGCCACTTGGGGGCGTCTGACGGCGACCAGGTGCTCCAGCTCGTCTTCGAGCTTTCGCTTCCCCTGCCCGGTCAGGTAGACCCGCTTCTCAGTCATCGTCGCTTGCGACCTCGTCTTCCCAGGAGGCGGGCAAAACCGCCAGCGTAGTGCGCCGGATGGCAAAAGGACTGAGAGGCCCGCTCTCAGTCCCGCTGAACAGCGCAATTATAGGCAGCTAGCGTCCGCTTGTAAAGCTAGCCCACCTCCCGGGCGCGCTCGAGCTGCGCGCCAACGATGACCTCCCCCTGGACCACGTCCACCTCGGTCCCTTCCTCCAGCTCCGCCGCGCGCGCGAGCGCCTCCTCGACTGGAATCAGCTCGCCATTCCACCAGACCGCGCTGCGCGCGCGGGTACGATGGCGGGCGTACTCTGAGAGGTAGTCGATCAGCTCCTGCTGAGTCATGCTACTGCGCCTCCTCCGTGCGTCGAAGCCACCGACGCCCGGCCCGGGGAGCGCACATGGGTGCGCGCTGCATCGAGCAGGACATCCAACGCGAAGGGCTTCATGATGATCTGGGCGGCGCCAAGCTCGGCGGGGTCGAGCGCCGCAGCCTTCGGACAGCCGGTGCAGATCAACAGCGGCACGCCGTGGCGGCCGGCGTCCAGGCCAGCCAGAGTGTCGAGGTGGCCGCCCTCCGGCAGGTCGGTGATTACCAGGTCGAAGGCCCGGCGCTCCAGCCACCGACGGGCCTCCCCGAAGTCGGCCAGGTGGACCACCTCGAAGCGGTCCAGCCGCAGCGCCTCGGCCATCAGCAGCCGCAGGTCGGCATCATCCTCGATCACCAGGATTCGCTGCATCGGCTCCACCCAGGCCACGGTTCTTGCGCGGCCCGCTCAATCTTCACGTAATCTTCACATCGGCAACTCGCGTGCCACCCTGCCGGCAGGCGGCAACTCCTCGATCCGTGGGGTTGGGATGGGGGCTCCCACCCCGTTGAGTGAAGGTTCCCATCCCAACCCCACGAATTTGAGTGGCTGCCGCCCTGAAAGGCGGGCCACGTTCCAGGCCCGCCCTGATGAAGGTTGCGGAAATAATCCGGTGTACCTGGTGGGGGCCGCCGCCCTGAAGGG
>JACQUR010000326.1 GCA_016210245.1 Chloroflexota bacterium | reverse complement strand
GAGCAGCACGCCTGCCTGGCCCAGTACGCTCCGGACGGCAAGCTGACCCTGTGGTCGAGCACCCAGACGCCCCACTACGTCCACCGCGAGCTGGCCAAAGTGCTGGAGTTGCCCATGGCCCGGATCCGGGTCATCGCCACCCCGGTGGGCGGCGGCTTCGGCGGCAAGGGCGAGCTGTTCAACCACGAGGCCGCGGCCTGCAAGCTGAGCATGGTCACTGGCCGCCCGGTGAAGATCTGCCTGACTCGCGAAGAGGTGTTCTACGCCCACCGCGGGCGCCACCCGGTGCTGATGAAGGTCAAGACCGGAGTCAAGCGGGACGGCGCTATCACCGCCATGCACTTCCAGTCCTACGTGGACGGGGGCGCCTACGGCAGCTTCGGCGTGGCCTCGGTCTACTACACCGTCACCCTGAACACCATCGTCCAGAAGATCCCACGGTACAAGTGCGAGGCGGTGCGGGTGTTCACCAACAAGCCGCCGTGTGGCCCTAAGCGCGGCCACGGCCTGCCCCAGCCGCGCTTCGCCCTGGAGGTCCACTTCGACAAGCTCGCGCAGGAGCTGGGCCTGGACCTGGTGGACATGAAGCTCCGCCAGGCGGTCGACCCGATGAGCCGCACGGTCAACTACCGCCGCATCCTGAGCTGCGGCCTGAAGGAGTGCCTGGAGCAGGTGGTGCAGGCCTCCGGCTTCCGCGCCAAGCACGGTCGGTTGCCGCGCGGCAAGGGCATCGGCCTGGCGGCCAGCGCCTACATGTGCGGGGCCGGCACGGCCATCTACTGGAACGACTTGCCCCACAGCTCGGCCACGATCAAGCTCGACCGAGGCGGCGGAGTGGCGTTGCTGATGGGGGCGATCGACATCGGCCAGGGCTCGGACTCGACCATGGTCTCCCTGGCCGCGGAGGTGCTGGGCGTCCGACCCGAGGATATCCAGCTCACCACCGCCGACACGGATCTCACGCCCATCGACCTGGGCAGCTACTCCAGCCGGGTGACCTTCATGATGGGTAACGCGGTGGTGGAGGCGGCGCGCAAGCTGCGGGCGCTGCTGCTGGAGGCGGTGGCCGTGTAGATGGAGGTGCCGATCGACAGCCTGGGCGCCGCCAACCGCCGCATCTATCTGCTGGACGACCCCAGCCGCTTCATCCCGTTCGACCAGGCCGTGCAACTGGCGGAAGCCAGGCATGGCCAGCTCGCCGCCAGCGGCAGCTACACCCCGCCGAAGATCTACGCGCCCTACAAGGGTTCCACCGTCGGCCCCAGCCCGTCCTACACCTTCAGCGCCGCGGCCGTGGAGGTGACCTGCGACCCGGAGACGGGCGAGGTCAGGGCGGACAAAGTCTGGATCGCCCACGACATCGGGCGGGCGATCAACCCGCGGCTGGTGGAGGGCCAGGTGGAGGGCGGCGTGTACATGGGCCTGGGCGAGGCGCTGATGGAGGAACAGGTCTTCCGCCGCGGGCTGCACAAGCTCCCATCCATGCTGGAGTACAAGAGCCTCAGCGCGCTCGAGATGCCCGAGGTGGAGACCGTGTTGGTCGAGTCGCTCGACCCGGAGGGCCCCTTCGGCGCCAAGGAGGCGGGCCAGGGACCGCTGCTGCCGGTCCCGCCGGCCGTGGCCAACGCGGTACATGACGCCCTGGGCGTGCGGATCGACGAGCTGCCGATTACCCCGGACAGGGTGCTCAAGGCGCTGGAGCGCCAGCGCGAGGGCAAGGCGCCGCGGGTGGGGCCGGAGCGAGTCCCCTCCGTACACTTCCCCGAGCCGATCCGCGTCGAGCCGCCCGAGGAGTGGCGGGCCGGCATCCCCGGGCCGGGCGACTACCCCGACCCGGCCAGCTACACCAAGTCTGTCGGAGGCAGCGGCCGATGAGCACGCCGAAGACACGCCATGGGGACGGGGAGACGTTCACCACGGGGAGACGTTCACCACGGAGACACGGAGACACGGAGACACGGAGTTTTTTTGTCATAGAAAGCTCTCCGTGTCTCCGTGTCTCCGTGGTGAACGTCTCCCCGTGGTCACCGAGCCTGGCCCTCGGAGGTGATGTGCGATGATGCGGCTACCCCCTTTTCGGTACGTAGCTCCCAGGACGCTCGCGGAGGCGGCTGACCTGTTGGCCGAGCACGGGCCGCGCGCCGCGCTGGTGGCGGGCGGGACCGACCTGTATCCCAACATGAAACGGCGGCAGGTGGAGCCCCCGGGGGTCATTGGCCTGCGGGGCATCCAGGAGCTGCGCGGCGTGGACGGCGACGCGCGGCAGGGGCTCAGCCTCCGTGCCAACGTGACCCTGGCCGAGGTGGCCAGCGATCCGCGGGTGGCTGGCGCCTATCCCGCCCTGGCCAGGGCGGCCGGACAGGTCTCCACCGTCCACCTGCGGAATATGGGCACCCTGGGCGGCAACCTGTGCCTGGACACCCGCTGCAACTACTACAACCAGAGCTACGAGTGGCGGGCGGCGCTGGGCTTCTGCAAGAAGAGGGATGGCCAGACCTGCTGGGTGGCCACCGCCAGCCCCCGCTGCTGGGCGGTCTCGTCCTCGGACACTGCGCCGGTGATGGTCGCCCTGGGGGCCAGGGTGCGGCTGGTGAGCGTGCGCGGCGAGCGGGTCATCCCGGCCGAGGCGCTCTACCAGGACGACGGCATCCGCTACCTGGCCAGGCAGCCGGACGAGATCCTGGCCGAGGCGCTGCTGCCGCCCGCCGAGGGGCTGCAGTGTACCTACTGGAAGCTGCGCCGCCGAGGCTCGTTCGATTTCCCCATCCTGGGCGTGGCCGTGGCGCTGGAGCGGGACGATGGCGTGGTGCGGGCTGGCAGAATCGTGCTGGGTGCGGTATCCTCTGCCCCGCTGCTCGCCGCGGAGGCGAGCAAGCTGCTAGCCGGCCAGCCGTTGACCGCCGAGTTGATCGACGAGGTCGCCGAGGCCGCCTGGCGCGGGGCGCGGCCACTGGACAACACCGACCTCAACTACGCCTGGCGCAAGCGCATGGCGAAGGTGTACGTGCGGCGGGCCCTGCGCGAGCTGGCCGGACTCCCTGTACAGGACTGAGCAATGCGCGGTACCACGGCCCTCACCCCAGCCCTCTCCCAAAGGGAGAGGGAGCTTCCCCTCTCCCACAGGGAGAGGGAGCAAGACTCCCTCTCCCTGTGGGAGAGGGGAAGCTCCCTCTCCCTTTGGGAGAGGGCTGGGGTGAGGGCCGAGCGCCCCCGTCTCCCGGCCACGCGGTCGCCCAAAGGGCCGCTTCCCCCGGCCACGCGCACGACCCCCGGGCGCCAGCAGGAGAGCCGCTCCAAGGCCAGCCCCCTGGAGCCCTACAAGGTCATCCTCCACAACGACGACCACAACACGATGGATCACGTGGTCGCGTCGCTGGTGAAATCCGTGCCGCAATTGAGCGTCCAGCGGGCGACCGAGATCATGATGGAGGCGCACACCGCCGGGAAAGCAGTGGTGATCGTCTGCCCGATCGAGCCGGCCGAGCTGTACCGCGATCGCCTGCAGGGCTGCGGGCTCACGGTGACCATCGAGCGAGACTGAGGGTATCTACGCAAGGACAGCGCCAGGCCCGACTCGTTCCGAGTCGGGCCTGGCGCTGTCCTTGCGTAGATGATTCTATTCCTCGCTCTTGCCCTCGTCGCTCTGGGCGGCCTCGCTGACTGCGTCCCCGTGGTTGTCGTCGCCCTGGAGGGTGGCGCCATCGAGCTCGCCCTGGGCCGTGCAGCTCACGTACTCGCCGTGATTGTCCCAGTCGTTGGACGCGGAGCAGTCACGCTCATGGTCTTCGCCCTGGCTGCTGTTGTTCGCGCCGTCGTCGGTGCTGCCGCTCTGTCCCTGGTTCTCATGGTGGGCCTGCCCCTGAGCGCCTGGATCCTCGGGCTGGCCGGCCGTGTCGGACTGGCCGTGGTCGTCATCGATCACCGCCACCGCGGTGGGGCTGGCGTGGTCGTTGGGCGAGGGTGGCGGGCCCGCCTCGGCCGAAACCAGGGCGGTGGAGAGCGCCACCGCCAGGCCGGCGGCGACCAGGGACGAGACGATCCCGCGAAGCGTGAAGTGGGACTGCATGATACCTTCTCCTCCTCCGTTGTTCTTGATTGGTGCGATAAGGCCGTGGTGGGGTGGGGCGCCCGCGCCGCGCGGGCGCCCCACGCCGGTCCAGGTGTGACGCTAGTGGTTGGCCTTGTGGCCGCGGCCGTGGTCCTGGCCGTGGTCGGAGCCGGTTCCCTGGTTGGTGGTGGCGTGGCTGGTCTTGCCAGTGTCGCTGTGGGCCGCCTCGCGGACCAGCTCGCCCTGGTTCTCGTCGCTCTGGGCGTTGGCGCCCGCCACATGCACCAGGCCGCGGGCGACGCAGCTCACGAACTCGCCGTGGTTCTCAAACGGGGCCTTGCAGTCGTGGCCGTTGTCATCCTGGGCCTCGTGCTGGGCCTCGTGCTCGGCCTCGTGGCCCTGGCCATTGGAGTTGTTCGAGTTGGCGTTGGTCGAGTTGCCGGTGCTGCCGGTCTGGCCCTGGTTGTCGTGGTGAGCCTGCCCCTGCGAGCCCGGATCGGCCGGCTGGCCGGCGCCGCCGGCGCTGCCCGGGGTGGTGCTGTCGTTCGTCGAGCCGCCGGTGGTCGTATCGTCGCTCGAGCCGCCGTTCGTCCCGCCGCTCGAGCCGTCGTCGGTGCCGCCGCCCTGCCCGTTGTTGGCATGGTGGGCCCGCCCCTCGGCGCCCGGATCGGTCGGCTGGCCGGCCGTGTCGGGCTGGCCGTGGTCGTCGTTGGCCACCACCACCGCCGTGGGGCTGGCGTGGTCATCCAGCGAGGGCGGCGGGCCTGCCTCGGCCGCTACCAGGGCGGTCGAGAGCGCCACCGTCAGGCCGGCGGCGACCAGGGTGGGGACAACCCTGCGGGGAATCAGGTGAAAGAGCATGGAACCTCCTCGATGCCTTTTGCTGAGCGTTTGGGCGCTGCTGCGTGGGCGCCCCGGCTTTCATGAGCTACAACGAGGCGGCAGGGCGAGTTGCTACGCTCGGGTAACTGTGGCGCCCTATCGGGTACAATTGACTGGCCGGTTGAGCGGGTACCTGCGCTGCGCCCACGGCTCAGCGAGCCCGCAGGCCGGCCTTACCACGGAGCAGGTTACCCTTTGGAGCGTGCGCCCTGACTCTGCCCCAGTTGGCCGTCTTCATCGACTACGAAAACATGGTCCTCTGCGCCCGCGAGGAGCGGTTCGACTTCTCCCTCGACCCGATCATGGAGGTGCTGCGGGCGCGCGGCCGCCCGGTGCTGGTGCGCGCCTATGGCGACTGGGGCGCCTACCCCCAGTATCCGCGCGACCTGCGCACCCACGCCGTGGACCTGATCCAGCTCTACCGCTACGGCGTGCAGCAGAAGAACCGGGCCGACATCGCCCTGGCGGTCCACGCCATGGACGCCCTCTACCGCCTGCCCCACATCGAGGTGTTCGTCATCGTGGCCGGCGACGGGGACTACGCTCCGCTGGCCAGCAAGCTGCGCGAGAATGGCCGGCGGGTGGTGGGGATCGGCATTCGCGGCTCGACCAGCCCGCTGCTGGTGGCGAGCTGCGACGAGTTCCTGTACTACGATGCCCTGGTGGCCCGCATGGGCCTGGCTTTGGAGCCCCTGGACGTGCTGGACCTAGTGGAGAAGGCGCTGCGGGCCCTCCAGCAGCTCGGCGAAACCGCGGTCACGGCCGATCGCCTCCGCCAGGTGATGGTCGGGCTCGACCCCAGCTTCGTGGCCTCGCCCTTCGTCCAGCAGCACGGCTCGTTCGATGCCTTCCTGTCGGCCCACCCCGAGCGGGTCCAGGTCCATACCCAGAATGGCATCCTCCGCTTCAGCCTGCCCAGCGCGGCCGCGCTCGCCAGCGGAGCGGTCGCCCGCCCGGGGTCTGCCCCGGTCGATGGGCCATCGGCTCCACCCGCGCCCACCGCCGCCCGCGTCGCCCGAGGTCCCCTGCACGCCCGCTACCGCCAGACGCTGCAGAAGCAGGGGTGGATGCTCCTCAACCCGGACGACCGCCGTGGGGTGCTGCGGAAGATCTACGAGGAGTTGAAGAGCGCGCCGCCCGGCCACACCATGGCCGCGGTCGTGGAGACGATCGCCGATCGCTACGAGCGATTGGGCATGGCGATCGCGCGGCACGGGGTGGAGGAGGCGGCCCGAGCGGCCTGGCGCTCGGGCCTGCTGGAGCCCACCGGCGAGGTGTGGCACGTGGGCGGCCCGGCGGCCCTGCGGGAGGAGCCGAGCAGCGAAACCTTCGTCACCGCCTGCGAGCGCATCTACCTCGAGACGCTCCGCTCGGCCCACGGGGAACTGGACCTGGAGGCGGCCGCCCAGGTGCTCTTCGGCGACGCCCGACGCAAGGAGGAAGTGAACGCCCTCCTGGCCGCGCCAGCCTCCCCCCCGCTCCGCGACACGCTGCCCTACCCCTCGCTGCGCATGGTCGTGGGCGACCAGGCCTACGAGCTGGTCGGCGCGACCATCGAGGAAGCGCTCCCGCCCGGCACAGCCGTGAGTGCCCAGGAGGCGCGGGTGCTGTTCGAGAAGGGCCAGGAGCAGCGGAGCCGCGACTTCGTGGCTGGCGCGCGCACCCTCCTGCTGGCCAGCCGCATCCAGTGGTACGCGATCCAGCAGGGCGACTTCGGCGCCAGCATCGACGACCTGCGCTGGTACGTGGCCAGCGGGCTCTCGGCCGAGGCTGGGGCGCGCTACATCAGCCGCGAGTACGAGGCTGCCGTCCCCTACTACCTGGCCTACTTCAGCATGCTGCGGCGGAGCGACCGCCTCTGGGAGGACGTGAGCCGGCTCACCATTCCCATGCTGAGCTACTACACCATCCTGGCCACGCGCCTGGAGGGCCAGCCGGACCCGGCCAGCCCCAATGCCGGCCAGCCGGGCTACCTGGTGGCGCTCGTGGCCACCCACGAGGACGACCGGGTGATCTGGCGGTGGCAACAACTGGCCTCGCGCCTGGCCCAGGCCAGCCCATCGGTCTTCGAGGAGCTGATGCGCCGCATCGAGAGCTCCAGCGCCGATCCCGAGACCATCCGCCGCACGGTGGAGTGGATGAGCGACCTGGCTCAGCGGGTCTGAGGGAACGGATTTCGGTCAACGGATCCTGGGAACGGATTGCACGGATTGCCGACGGCAATCCGTTCCCAGGATCCGTTGACAGCCGCCGCCCAGGTGGTAGGATGGGTAGAGAGCATCCTGTTCTCCAGGGAGGGACTACCGTGCCAGCAGAGGAGAACAAGGCCGTCATTCGCCGCCTGGTCGAGGAGGCCTGGAACAAGGGCAACCTGGACGTGCTGGGCGAGATCATCGCTCCCAACCACGTCCACCACGACCGCGCCACCCCCGGACTCCACACCGGCCCCGAGGGCGAGCGCCAGCTCATCACCACCTATCGCGCCGCCTTCCCGGACATGCAGCTCCGCCTCGACGACCTGGTCGCTGAGGGGGATAAAGTCGTCCACCGCTGGACCGTGCGGGCCACCCACCAGGGGCCCCTCATGGGTATCCCGCCGACCGGCAAGCGGATCGAGGTGGCGGGGATCAGCATCGACCGCCTCGCCAACGGCAAGATCGTGGAAAGCTGGGTCGCCTGGGACAGCCTGGGCCTGCTGCAGCAGTTCGGCGCCGTGCCCAGGGCGGCGTAGGCCAGACGTTCAGAAGGCAGAAGGCAGAAAGCAGAAGGCAGACGACCTGCCTACTGCCTTCTGCTTTCTGCCTTCTGACCTCACCACCCGTGGCTCAGGCGCTCCGCGAGCGGTCGGGGAAGGCCGCGCTGGGCCATGAGCGCCTGGGTGGCGGCGATGGAGTACTCCACGCGCCGCCAGGTGGCCTGGCAGCGCTCGGTGTCCAGCACCAGGTAGGCGGCGCGGGGATCCTGGTCGCGCGGCTGGCCCACGCTGCCCGGGTTCAGAATGTAGCGCCGCTCGTCCTCGGCCCAGCTCAGGGTGGCGTCGGCGCCCATGTACTCGGCCGCGACGCGCCGGCCGCCGGCGAAGGCGATCGGCACGTGGGTGTGGCCCACCAGGCAGAAGCGGGTGGCGAAGTGGGCGAAGCTCTCCGCCGCCGCGGCGGGGCTGAAGAGGTACTCCAGCACGGGGACGCGGGGGCTGCCGTGGACCAGGGTCCACTGGCCCTCCGCCCGCCGCTCCGGGAGCGCCGCCAGGTACTGCCGGCTGCGGGGGGTAAGCTGCTCGGCCGTCCAGCGTACGGCCGCGGCGGCGAGCGGATTGAAGTCCTCGATCGCCAGCCGCCCGATGGCCGCCCGGTCGTGGTTGCCCGCCACGGCCAGGGCGCCGGCCTGCTCCAGGCGGGCGGTGCAGGCGTTGGGCTCCGGCCCGTAGCCCACGCTGTCGCCCAGGCACCACAGCGCGTCCACCGCGCCAAGGTCGGCCAGCACCGCCTCGAGGGCGGCCAGGTTGCTATGGACGTCGGAGATGACGGCGATGCGCACCAACGACCCCGGGGAGAGTGTAGATTTGAGAGTGCAGAGTGCAGAGTGAGGACGGAGCTTTTTCTAAGAACTCTCCGTGTCTCCGTGTCTCCGTGGTGAACGTCTCCTCGTCTCAGGTAGACTGCTCGCCGGCCCCGACCATTGTACGGCAGGACGCTTGCCTGTCGAAGGATCGCCACCCAACCATGCATGAGTTCGAGATCATCGAGCACACCGCTGAGGTGGGCATTCTTGCCCACGGCCGCACGCTGGACGAGGTCTTCGCCCACGCAGCCACGGGAATGTTCGCCCTGCTGGTGGACCTGGACCAGGTGCGGGAGGCGGAGGCGCGCCCGGTGGAGGTCGCAGCCGAGGGCCTGGAGTCGCTGCTGGTGGACTGGCTGAATGAGCTGGTGTTCATCTTCGACGTGGAGCAGCGGCTCTTCCGCCGCTTCGAGGTGTCGGTGTCCCCGCAACCCGCCGCCCCAGCCCAGGCAAGCGCCGAGCCAACTGCCTGGAGATTGGTCGCCCGGGCCTATGGGGAGCGAGTGGATGCGCAGCGCCACCTGCTGGGCGCCCAGATCAAGGCAGCCACCTACTACCTGGCGCGGGTGTGGCCCGAGCAGGGCCTCTGGCACGCGCGCGTGATCTTTGACGTGTAGTGCTCTGTGACTGGTGAGGTGATGGGTAGGCTGGTGGGGCGGGCGTCTCTGCCCGCCCGTGCGTGCTGAGGAGGGCTATCCGAGCCGCGACCGTGAGGCCCTTCGACAGGCTCAGGCCCTTCGACAGGCTCAGGATGAGCGGAGGACCCCGGGGTCCGCTCATCCTGAGCCTGTCGAAGG
>JACQUR010000341.1 GCA_016210245.1 Chloroflexota bacterium | reverse complement strand
CTCCCCCGGCCCCTCCCCCACCAGGGGGGAGGGGAGACGAGGCGAACGGCTTGCTCCCTTTCCCCCCTGGTGGGGGAGAGGGCTGGGGTGAGAGGGGGCGTCTCCCTTTCATCCCTGGTGGAGAAGAGATGGGGACAGCCAAGGGGGGTTGCCGAGGGGAGGCGGAGCGCCCCCCTCTCCCCCTGGGAGAGGGTTGGGGTGAGGGAGCGGCAGTGAGGTCAACCCGGCTCAGCGCCCAGCGGACCAGCCCCTCCCGCCGCTCGCCCAGCATCAGCAGCGGCCCGGCGCTGGCGGCCAGCAGGAGCGCGAACAGCGCGCCGCTCTGCCCCAGCAGCCCCTCCAGCGCCAGGCGCAGGCCGTCGCCCACCAGTCCCCCCACGCCGAGCAGCGACAGGAGCGGCGGCAGGGCGGCCGACACCAGTGCGGCGCCGGCCACGGCCTGCCCTTCGACCCGGGGCACCGGCGGGCGGGGCAGGCTGGAGAGTCCGAGCCAGGCCAGCCAGAGCGGCACCAGCGGCGCCGCCAGCCCCAGAGCCAGGCCGAGCCAGCCGCCCGGCGCCAGCAGCGCGACCAGCGCCAGCGCGGCGGCAGCGAGGAACGCAAGCGGGCGAGTCCAGGGCCATCCGCGCAGCCCGCCCCACGGCCGGGCGCGGGCGAGGCGTCGGACCCGGGCGGACCACTCGGTGGCTGGCGGCCTGCGCCTCGGCCCCGGCCGCCTCACCTGGCGACGGCGCTGCTGCGCGACGGTGCTATTCACTGCGTAGGTATGCTACGTGCCAGGTGCCGGCTGGACAACCGCTGGGAGTGCTCTCCAGGGTGTTTGTGACCTCACTGTAACCAGCTATAGTGCAAGGCAAGAGGAGGCATGTCGATGGACCCGCTCGATTTCTGCCGCCAGGTGATGGCCGACTACGAGGAGCAATGGACCGAGGCCCGAGGCCACCAGGAGCGCCATCCCCTGCGTGCCAAGATGCACGCCCTGGAGGCACTGATGGACCGCCTGCGCGGCGGCGAGGGCTTCGAGCGCCTGCTCCAGCAGGCTCGCGCCAGCGACGACCCGGCGCTCTACCTGTTGTGCGAGGAGCTGTGCGCGCGCTGGGGGCAGGCAGCACAACGTAAGAGGTAGGCAGGCGAGAGCAAGCACGGCATTGCCGTGCTTGCTCTCGCCTGCCTACCTCTTACTTCCCGGTGAGCTGGGCGATGGTTGCCATACACCGCCAGGCAGCGTTGATGCAGCCCTCGGCTTCGACCGCGGCCAGTTCCCAGTTCCCCCCCTCGGTCCTGGCCAGCGTCCAGCAGCGCTGCTGCACCTGCTGCCCCAGCTCGGCGGCAATGGCGGCCAGCAGGTAGCTGCCCATGCGGAAGTCGACGGTCTCGGAGCAGGCTACCAGGCCCTCCACCAGGTCGACCGCCAGTTCGCGCGCCTGCGCTTCCAGCTCGTCGCGCTGGCCCATGGCCGCTCTCCTTTCCCGTCGCGCAGCGCCCTAGGAGGCGCGACGCTGCGGGTAGAGCGGCCGGGCAGCGGGCGCGGGGTCGATGAACATGGCGCCGGAGTCGTCGTGCTCCAGGTAGATGTTTCCCCCGCAGAAGCCGCACCAGTGGCGTCCACCGCGGCTCTTCAATGGTGGCGCCGTGGGCGCCCGGTGGAAGGCGCCGTTCCGCACCTGGCCGGAGGTCCGGCCGCACAGCATACATTGCACAGCGTACACGTTCTGCAAGGCTACCCTCGCTCGCCCGTGGTTACGCCACCAGCCGGCCGGCTCGACGCTTCAACGGGCAGTGGTGGTCTTTTCGGCGGTCTTTGGTGACCGCCTACCCTTAGCAGAGAGTGTGCCACCGACGCAGTAAGGGCCCCTCCCCAGCGCAGTTCAGGGGCGGGCTGCTGATTGTAACCAGCTAACTCTCTTTCTGCTCTCAGCACCCGAAGTGTCGGAACTGAAGGCCTCGCTGAGTGGCTACCTCAAGCGGGTGAAGGCGGGCGAGGAGATCATTATCACCGAGCGAGGCAAGCAGCAGGCAGTCTGCCTACTGCCTCCCGGCCACATGGCCGAGGCAGGCGGAGAGTTGCTGGGCCGTGCGGCGCACGGCTGGCACGGCGACGGAGCGCACGAACTCGTCGCTCAGGAGGGGCGCGGGCGCCGAGACGTTGATGGCCGCGGCGATGGCGCCGCGGGTATCGAAGATTGGCGCGGCAACCGAGCGAATCCCGGCCTCGAACTCCTGGTCGCTCACGGCGAAGCCCTGGGCCCGAACGGCGTCGAGCGTCTGCCGCAACTGCTCGGGATCGACGATGGTGCGCTCGGTACACCTTGCCAGCGGGCCCTCGCTCAGCAGGCGCTCCAGCGCCTCCGCCGGCTGGGAGGCCAGCAGCACCTTGCCCAGGGAGGTGGCGTGGGCCGGCAGGCGCGAGCCCACGTGGAGGTTGGTTGCGGAGATACGCCGCGGGGCGGCGCGGGCCAGGTAGACGATCTCTCGCCCATCGAGGATGGCCAGGTGCGCGGAAGCCCCGGTTTGCTGGCACAACTGCTCCAGGTACGGTTGGGCCAGTTCGGGCAGCGGCAGCCCGTGCAGGTACTCGAACCCCAGCTCCAACACTCCGGGGCCGAGGCGGTAGCGCTTGGTCTGGGGATCCTGCACCAGGTAGCCCAGGCGCTGCAGGGTGTAGACCAGCCGGTAAGGGGCGGTCCGGCTCCAGCCGAGCAAGCTCGCCAGTTCGGATAGGGAGAGCGAGGGGCGCTCGGCGCCGAAGCAGCGCAGCACCGCCAGCCCGCGCTCCAGGGCGTGGACCAGGTAGGGGTCGGGGGTTGGGGGG
>JACQUR010000330.1 GCA_016210245.1 Chloroflexota bacterium | reverse complement strand
GGGTTAGGTCCGGACCACTTCCCCGGCGCGGGGAGGGGCCGGGGGAGAGGTCCGGCTCCGTGTTGCACCTTGGAGGTCCGCACCGCTTGCGCTATGATGCTCCCACTTCGCGCGATGGAGGAACTGGGGTGACAAAACTGCGCCTGACGCTGGCGTGCGGCGACTACGTCCACACCCATGCCCTCGCGGATGGGCTCGTGCAACCGACGGGGATAGAGCTGAACTACCTCACCCTCGAAGCTCCGGACATCTTCTGGCGAATGTTGCGCCACGAGGAGTTCGATGCCTCCGAGCTGTCGCTGTCGAACTACATCATGGAGCTCGCGCGAGGCGAGCGGCGGTTCGCGGTCCTTCCGATCTTCCCGTACCGCGCCTTTCGCCATGCGTACATCTGGGTACACACCGACGCCGGCATCCACGAGCCGCGGGACCTGGTGGGCAAGCGGGTGGGCATGCATGAGTATGCTATGACGTTGATGCTGTTCGCTCGGGGCATGCTCGAGCACGAGTATGGCGTCCTCCCGGAGGACATCCGCTGGGTGCGCGGGCGCGTGGAGCGGGTGCCGTTGAACCTGCCGCCCAACGTCCGGATCGAGGAACTTCCGCCCGGGCAGACGCTCGATCGCGCGCTCGAGGAGGGCGTGCTGGACGCGCTCATCTCCACCCGCCTGCCCCAGGGCTTCAAGGACGGGTCGCCGCGCATCCGGCGGCTGTTCCCCAACGTCCGCGAGGTCGAGCAGGACTACTATCGCCGCACCCAGATCTTTCCGATCATGCATGTGATTGCCATCCGGCGCGAGATCTACGAGCGCAACCGCTGGGTGGCGGAGAGCCTTACCCGCGCCTTTCAGGCGGCCAAGGAGCACTACTACCGGAAGGCGCGGACCGTCGACGCACCCGTGGGGATGCCCCCGTGGCTGCACCTGGAGTTCGAGGAGGAGTGGAAGTTCTTTGGCGGCGACCCGAACCCCTACGGTGTGCCAGCCAGCCTGCCCACCCTGGAGGCAGCCACCCTCTACTCGTACGAGCAGGGGCTCAGCGCACGCAAGGTGGCGGTGGAGGAGCTGTTCGTACCAGAGGCAGTGGACGTGTTCGGCGGGGTCTAAACCAGGTTAACAGTTGACAGTCGACAGTTGACAGACCGAAGAGCCCCATTAAACTGTCGACTGTCGACTGTCGACTGTCGACCACGGAGGCAATATGCCCGAGGAACGGCCATTCATCGATTATGCCCGCAGCCGAGAGGGGTACGAGGCGCGGCGGCGGGAGATGGCGCAGAACCCGGACGCGCGGCGGTCGATCTTCCGCGCCCGGATCACCGTGCTGCACGACTACCTCAAGGAGGTCCAGATCGGCCCGTTCCGCTTCCGGTCAGACGAGCCGGAGCGGATGGGCGGCGGGGGCGAAGCGCCCCAGCCGCTCCAGTACTTTGTGGCCGCGGTCGGGTTCTGACTGTTGACCCAGGTGGCGCGGTTCGCGTCAGTGATGGACGTGCCCATCGAGGGGCTCGACATGGAGCTCCGGGCGATCTTCCCCATGGCCGAGAAGTACGGCCTGGGCGATGGGGGAGCAGCCATGGAGGAGCTGGTCTACACCCTGAACGTCACCAGTCCGGCCCCGCTGGAGCAGGTCAGAGCGCTGGTGCAGCGGGCCGAGCGCTACTGCCACGCTTCCCAGAGCCTCCAGCAGCCCGTGCCGGTGACGCCCCTCCTGCGGGTGAACGGGGAGGACGTGCCGCTCGGGTGAAAGTGCTGAGTGCTGAGTCCTGAGTCCTGAGTCCTGAGTCGAGGTCCCGCGTCCTCACTCAGCACTCAGCACTCAGCACTCAGCACTCGAATCAGCGCGCCTGGAACTCGCCGGTCACGATCACGCGCACTGGCACGCTCTCCAGTTGAGGCGGGATCTGGCGGCGCGCCTGCTCGCTGTCCTGGGCCAGGTACACCTCGATCGCCGGGCCGCGGCCTACGCCGACCCCCACCACGCCAGGCGCCTGGAAGAGGCTGGCCTGGTGGCGCCCCTGCGCGGCCGTAGCCGCGGCGACCGCCGGAGCGGCCACCTGGTCCGGGCAGTCGCCGGTGCCATCTCCCGCGCCCACAGGGGCGACGTTGAGCGCGCTCTGCACCGCCTGGACGGGGTTGGCGATGGTGTAATCCGGGCTGCCCGCGAACAGCAGGCCGACCGCCCGCGGCGTCGCGCCATCTCGCACGATCAGCGATCCCGAGTCCCCGCCCGCGCTGAACGAGCCTGGCGTGACCAGGAACTGGTCCGCGAAGCGCGCCACCTTGCCGCTACCGTAGTTCACGTCCAGCGTCACGTTGACCGCGGAGACGGACCCCCTCGTGAGGCCCGTGGTGCGGCCCGCCTTCTGCACCGCGCAGCCCACCTTGTCAAGCGCGGCCAGGTTGCTCAACGTGCCAACATCCAGGATCGCCCCGTCGGTCGCCACTGCGCCCGCGCGCGCCCGGGCGATCGCCGCGTCCACGCTGTTGAGCGGGACCTGCCCCTTTCCCTTGAACTTGATCGGCACGAAGGCCGAGAGATCGGCCACCGCGTCCGTAGCGATCTTCTTGCAGCCGACGTCAATGAGCCCCGGCTGGATGATGTCATCTCCCAGGGCGGCCTTGTTGGTGCGCGCCAGGACGTGGTTGTTGCTCAGGATGTACTGGATCGCGCCCGCGTCTTGCACCAGCGAGCCCAGCGTTCCGCCGTAGCAGAAGGCCCTGTCGAAGTGGTTGATATTCCCACCCGAGGTACCAAGCTGGATCGGGCGGGTGAGCCGAAGCTGGTGCTGAGCGCCGGTGTCCGCCAGGGCCACCGGGACCAGTACTAGAGCCACCACGCCCGCCACTGCGAGCCCAACACCCTTGAGCCATCCCGTAGGTTTCACGCTGCTCCCTCCGCCTCCCAGGTCTGGCCGCAACCGCCGCTGGCGGCGCGCCGCCGAATAGACAACCGTCCGGGCGCCAGCGTCTCACGCGGTTGCGCCCCCTGCTTCCCTCGGCACCCTGGCCGATCAGGTTACACGAGCGCGCCGGGGTTCATCACCCCTGAGCTGCGCCCACCCCACCACAACCATTAACGCACTCGTGAGCAGGTAAGTGACGCGTAACGCTATCCGGGCCTCGGCCTCCGCCCGGGCCGCCTGCTCGCGCGCGAGGAGTCTGACCCACCGCTCCTCCACTGAGTCCGGAAGTCGGAAGGACACGTGGACAGGGGCGCATGCGCCCCTGTCCACGTGTCCTTCCGACTTCCGGATCTGGTTCAACTCCTCGTCCGCTGCCCCACGATCACGGCCACCTCCATGAAGGCGTAGAGTGCCAGGAGCAGGGTGGCGTTGAGTGGGGTGAGCATGCGCAGCGACTGCAGCCACAGCGCGAACAGGGCCAGCGAGCTGAACAGCATGCCGTGGCTCAGGTAGCGCAGCGGCGGACGGCGCACCTCCTCCTCGCTGGCCGCCGGCCACAGGGACCAGGCCACCAGGGTCACGGTCGTGGCCAGCGCCAGGAAGAGCAGCGCGTAGAAGCCAGCCAGGGCCAGCGGCTGGCTGGGCGGGTACGTGGACACCAGCCAGTAGAGCGCCGCCCACGACCCGGCCGCGGCCAGGACCACCATACCCACGCCAATGCGATGGATCACCCGCCCATTGTATAGTGCAGTGGTCAGCAGTCAGTAGTCAGTGGCCAGTGGCCAGCGATCGCTGACCACTGGCCACTGACCACTGAGTGGGGGGAAAGCAAGAGGCATGCGGATACTCTGCGTCGACGTGGGCACCGGCACTCAGGATATCCTGGTCTTCGATAGCCGGCGCGAGCTCGAGAATAGCACCAAGCTGGTGATGCCCTCGCCCACCGTCGCTATCGCCGAGCGCATCCGCGCCGCCACTCAGCGTGGCGAGGCGCTCCTGCTGAGCGGCGTGACCATGGGCGGCGGGCCCAGCCACTGGGCGGCCATGGACCACCTCCGGGCGGGCTACTCCGTCTACGCGACGCCGGCCGCCGCACAGACTTTCGACGACGACCTCGACAGCGTCGAACGGGTGGGCATCCGCGTGGTCTCGGAGGACGAGGCGGCAGCGCTGGCCAACGTGACGCGGGTGATGATGCGCGACTTCTGGCTGGAGGAGATCGCCTCCGCCCTCGCTCTGTTTGGCGCGCAGGCGACCTTCGACGCCGTGGCTATCGCCGTCTTCGACCACGGCGCTGCGCCGCCGGGCTATAGCGACCGCGTCTTCCGCTTCGAGTACCTGGCCGAGCGGGTGCGGGCCGAGGGTAGCCTGGCCGCCTTCGCCTTCGAGCGCCACGAGATCCCGCCCCGCCTCACCCGCCTCCAGGCGGTGGCGCAGACCATCCCCGCCGACCTGCCTGCGCTGGTGATGGATACGGCGCCCGCGGCGGTGCTGGGCGCGCTGGAGGACCCGCGGGTAGCCGCCCAGGAGCGGGCGGTAGTAGTGAACGTGGGCAACTTCCACTGTCTGGCCTTCCGCCTGGCCGGCGGCCACATCGCCGGGCTGTTCGAACACCACACCGGCGAGCTGAGCCCCCACCAGTTGGAGAGCTTCGTGCGCAAGCTCATGGCCGGCACGATCACCAACCAGGAGGTGTTCCAGAGCATGGGCCACGGCGCGGTGATGTTCGACCCGCGGGATGTCCAGCCGCCCACCTTCGTGGCCGTGACCGGCCCGAGGCGCGAACTCTTACGCCGCACCAGCCTGCGGCCTTACCTGGCCGTCCCCCACGGCGACATGATGCTGGCCGGCTGCTTCGGCCTCCTGCGCGCCTGGGCCGCCAGGGACGAGCAGGTCGCCGCCGCGGTCAACCGAGTGCTGAGTGCTGAGTGCTGAGTGCTGAGTGAGACGGAAGACGTAAAACGTAAAACGTAAAACGTAAAACGTGAGACGTAAGACGCATTACGCATTACGTTTTACGTCTTACGTTACGTTTTACGTTTTACGTCTTACGTTACGTTTCA
The DNA here is from genome assembly GCA_016210245.1 of Chloroflexota bacterium. Taxonomy (GTDB): domain Bacteria; phylum Chloroflexota; class UBA6077; order UBA6077; family JACQUR01; genus JACQUR01. Next base: position 3,322 of record JACQUR010000330.1, on the reverse strand, counting down.
CGTTTCACGTTTCACGTGATGGGTGAGGTGCGATGGCTGTTTCTGTCTTCAGTCCGCTCCCGGTGGGCGCTGTGCTCCAGGGCGTCGGGGCAGTGGAGCAGCTCCCACAGGTGCTCGATCGGCTGAGCGTTCGACGCGCTTTGCTGGTGACGGGCCGCACTCTGGCCGAGCGCACCGACCTGGTCGCTCGCCTGGAGCGCCTCCTGGGCGACCGCCTGGCCGGTGTGTTCGCCGGCATCTCGCAGCACTCGCCCAGCAGCCAAGTGGTGCAGGCCGCCCAGGAGGCGCGCCGCCTGGGGGTGAGCGGCCTGATCAGCCTGGGCGGCGGCAGCCCGATCGACGCGACCAAGGCCATCGCCTACGCCCTCAGTCGCGGCGTCACCACCCGCGAGCAGTTGCTCGGGCAAGCGCGCGCGCCGGTCACCCAGGCCGTGTTGCCGCACGTCGCCCTGCCCACCACCCTCTCGGCGGCCGAGTGCTCCTACCATGCCGGAATCACCGACGAGAACGCGCGGATGAAGTCGACGGTGGGTGGGCCGGAGCTGGCCGCGGCTGCCGTGGTCTACGATCCCGAGCTAGCGGTCCACACCCCCACCTGGCTCTGGGCGGCGACCGGGATGCGGGCCATCGACCACGCTGTGGAGTCCATCTACTCGCCCGACCACCAGCCGCTGACCGATTTGCTGGCCCAGCAGGCGCTGCGGCTGCTCTTTGCCCACCTGCCCACCACGGCCGAGGCCCCGCGCGACCTGGAGCGGCGGCTGCTGTGCCAGCAGGCAGCCTGGTTCTCCTTCTTCGGCGCCTGCAGCGTGCGGGTGGGTCTGAGCCACGCCCTGGGCCGGCGCATCGGCGCACGCTTCGACGTGCCCCACGGCTACACCTCGGCCCTGGTCCTTCCCCACGTGGTGCGAGCCAGGGTGGCGGAAGTGCCCGATCGGCTGCGGCTGGTAGCCGAGGCGGTCGGCGTGGACAGCCCCGAGCTGAGCGACCGCCAGGCCGCCGAACGCGCCGCCCAGGCGGTGGCCGACCTGGTGGTGCGCCTCGCGCTCCCCACCCATCTGCGCGAGGTGGGCATCCAGGAAGCCGACCTGCCCTGGATCGCCGAAGGCCGGGCCGAAGTGATCGCGTTGCTCCACGAAGCGCTCTGATGCTCCTGCACTTGTGATATGGTTGTAGTACGTTCCGATTTCCGATGTCGGGGAAGCCAGAGCTCATGAATCCAGTTGAACCCCTCACCGTGGATGTGACGCTTCGCCCCAGACGACGGGTGACGCTGCCGGCGGATGTCTGTGAGGCATTGGGCCTGCAGGTGGGCGATCGGCTGGAAATCTCGGTCACAGACGAGGGTCTGGTGGTCAAACCCAAGAAGACCGTAGCGCTGCAAGCCCTACGCGAGATCCAGCGCGCCTTTGCTGCCTCGGGCATAAGCGAGCAAGAGTTGCAGGAGGAGGCGAGAGCGATCCGCGAGCGGCTGTCGCGCGCTCACTATGGCGAAGGCTAAGCCGCGCCCTTTCCTGGATACGAACGTCTTCTTTGCCGCGGCGATCAAGAGCCACGCCGACTGCCTGGTGAGCGGCAATACTCGCCACTTCACCGCTCAGGTGGCGACCTGCGCCGGGATAAGGATCCTTACCCCTTCCGCTTACCTCGCTATGCTGAGCGCAGGGCCGTCGGGGCCATGTTAGACGTCTGTCTGCTCGGCACCGGCGGCATGATGCCGCTGCCCGGGCGCTGGCTGTCCAGCGTGCTGGTGCGCTTCCAGGGGCGCCTGCTCCTGCTCGACTGCGGCGAGGGTACGCAGATCAGCCAGAAGGCGGTCGGCTGGGGCTTCAAAGCGCTGGGCGCCATCTGCCTCAGCCACTACCACGCCGACCACGTGGCCGGCCTGCCGGGCATGCTGCTCATGGTCGGCAACTCCGGCCGCACCGAGCCGCTCACCATCTTCGGACCGCCCGGACTGGGACGGGTGGTCGCCGGGCTGCGCACCATCGCCCCGGAGCTACCATATTCCGTGTCTTGCGTGGAGCCAGCGCCCGGCCAGGTGGTGGAGTGCCAGGGCTTGCAACTCAGCGCCCTGCCGCTGGACCACGCCCTGCCCTGCCTGGCCTACGCCCTGGAGGCGCCCCGCGCTCGCCCCTTCCTGCCCGAGCGGGCCCAGGCGCTCAGCGTTCCTGTACAGCTCTGGAGCCGCCTCCAGCGCGGCGAGGCGGTCGAGTGGGCCGGCCGGCGCGTGGCGCCAGACGAGGTGCTGGGGCCGCCGCGCCCAGGGCTGCGCCTGGTCTACGCCACCGATACCCGTCCCACCCCCGAGTTGCCTGCCTTCGTCGGCGGGGCCGACCTGTTCGTGTGCGAGGCCACCTACGGCGATCCGGCCGATATGCCCAAGGCGGTCGAGCGCAAGCACATGACCTTCGCCGAGGCCGCGCACCTGGCGCGGGCCGGCCAGGCGCGCCAGGTGTGGCTGACCCACTTCAGCCCCGCCCTGGAGGAGCCGCAGCGCTACCTGGACCAGGCACAGGCCATCTTCCCCAACACAGTCCTCGGCTACGACCACCTGCAGACCAGCCTGCGCTTTGCCCAGACATGAATGCAGCTTCCACATTTGCATACCTATTGGCCAGCGTCGATGACTTCTCGCTCTGCATCCCAGGTGGTACCCTATCTGCAGACTTGCCTGGCGTCGGCCACTATTGGGCTCTATGAGGGGACCGAAGCACTTCGGAGGAGGCGTGTCATGGTTCTTGGCAAGGTGTAGGCTCGCGGGCAAGTGACGCTGCCGCGGTCGATTCGGCGGGCCGTCGGCCTCAAGCCCGGAGATGTCGTAACCTTTCGGGCAGTTGGGCCGGGGACGGTGGAGATAAGCGTGCTGTCGCGCCTCCGCCTGGCTGACCTGCTGGAGCGGTATCCCATCGAGGGCCCGATTGACGAAGCAGTCGACCGCGAACAGTGGGAGGCCAGGGCCGCGCAGGACGTGTTTGGTGAGCGGCATGAGTGAGGGGCTCATCGACGTTGACGCGGTGGAGCGCTGGCGCAGGAGTTCTGGCCTCTCCCTCGTTGACTCCTACCTCGCAGCTCTGGCAACCCAGCAGCAATGCCCTGTCTACACCAAGAACGTCAGCGACCTCGAGCGCCAGGGTGTCGTTGTCCCCCAGCCGTTGCCTCCTGCGTGACATCTCACCTCGAAGCTTCACCCTTTCGTGTGACCTGGTGTGACCAGTTTCTGTACCGGCGGTCGCTGAGCCGTAGGGGACGACGGCCCGGTCGCCTCGGTCCGTAGGGGCAGACCGCTGTGTCTGCCCGCCGCCCCGCCCCCTCCGTAGGG
>JACQUR010000331.1 GCA_016210245.1 Chloroflexota bacterium | reverse complement strand
CATCCTTCGACAGGTTCAGGATGAGCGGTTCGGCTGGCCGCACACCCCGCTCATCCTTCGACAGGTTCAGGATGAGCGGTTCGGCTGGCCGCACACCCCGCTCATCCTGAGCTTGTCGAAGGATGAGCGGGGTGTGCGGCCAGCCGCCCGAAGGCAGCTACGCGAGGATCGACGGCCCCTCCACCGGGGTCTGGAGCGCCTCGAGCGCGGTCCTCACCAGGTCCTTGCGCAGCTTGCGCTCCTCCGCAGGTCGCAGGTTCGGGTCTCCCACCACGTTGGTGATCGCTTTGCCTCGAACGATGCGGTTGGCGCCGACCGATTGCCCGAGCGCATCCAGGGCAGTGATGTAGGCGACCGGGATACCGGCGGCCTCGAACTCCTTGGCCATCGCGGCACCGCCGCGACTGCAGGACCCTCAGGATGAGGTCAGCAGGATCCCCTCTACCTCCCGTGCCTTCAGCTCCTTCACCATCTCCTGGGCGAACCTGCGCACGGTCGGAATCGCAGCCGTGTTGCCGGTCGTGGTATACAGGTGCTCCTCCAGCTTCCCGAAGACGCCTTCCTTCTCCAGTTCCCGAAGGGCGTCCAGCGGCGCCATTCGGTCCGGATCGAGGTTGACGTTCGTCGTGTCGAAGCCGCCGTGGACCGAGACCCATTGGTCGGGCGACAGCTCCTCCGTCGCCTCAATCGAGTACTCGAGCCACCTGGTGGCGAAGGCCGACTCGAGGCGATCTGGATTGCCGCGTGGCACGATGCCACCCGTGGTGACCAGCGCGATCCTGGCCTTGCTCAGGTCCTTGATTGGCGCGGCCGGCTGGACCCGGTTGTACGTCGGCACTGGCAACTCGGTGGTGTAGGGCTCGCCATGCGCCTTGCGGAGCAGCATCTCCACGCCCCGCTCCGCCGCATTCTGCTGGGCGAAGTAGAGTATCCGCCGCCCGGTGGGGAGATAGCCTTCTTCCTGGGGCGAGCCGAGCGGCTCTCCGGCGTGCCGCTTCAGGGCCAGCCGGGCCATGCTCTTGATGGCCTCGGCCATGCCGGCGGTGGTCTCTCGCGTCCTGGCGATGTAGACCTTGCTGCGGTAGAGGTCGGCGCCGGCGTTCTCCGGGTGCATGCCCGTGACGGCCGGAATACCAAGCTTCTCCTGGACGCGGACGCACACGGCACCGCAGGCGAGCCCGTAGCGCCCGGAGGTGAACGCGGGGCCCGCGACGACGACCTCCGGCTTCTCCCGGGCGATCAGCTCGACGACTTCATCGATCGCCGAGGGCTGCTCGGCGGCGTAGCCATCGCCGCAGTACACCGTTGCCACCACCTCTCCCCGGTCGCCCAGCGCCCGCTGGAGCGCGATGGCCGGCCCAGCCGCCCCATCCTTGCGGCCCGGAGGCGCGCCCGCCTGGGCCTCCGACCCCACCCCGGCGAAGAACTGGGTGACGGAGTGGACGACGCGTACTCTGCTCACGAGCCCCTCCCCAAGATGAGTGATGAGTGATGAGTGATGAGTAGCTCATCACTCATCACTCATCACTCATCACCGTGATGCTGACCACTGGCCGTCGTGGCCCACAGGTCGCGGAGACGTCCGGCGGTGGCCAGGCGGTGGGCCACCAGTTGATCGAGCAGTTGGGCCACGGGATCGAGTCCCATCTGGGCGGCCAGCGCGATGAGCTGGGACTGAGCGCTGGTATCGGCCTCGCGCTCGATCGTCCGCTCGACGTTGTACGAGGTGTCCTTGATGTAGTCGGCAAACAGCATCTCGGCCAGGACGGACGCGTAGCGGCCCTCGAGCCGCGCTGCCTGCGCCAGGACTTCGCCAATCTCAGCGTACCCTTGCCGCTGGGCCACGCGAGCGCGCGCCTGGTACGCGGCTGCCTTCCAGGTCGTCTCCTCCCAGAGGAACTCGAGCCGCTGCTGAAAATCCACGAACTCAGTGCTCACAGACGTTTCCACTGCCTGCTCCTGCGGCGACACCTCCGGCCGGCCAGGCGGTTCACCCGCTGCGCCGCCCTGGAGCCCCTCGAGAATCACCCGCTCGTAGACCTCGGTAGCGGCCGAGCCGACCACCACTCGGCCGTCGACCTCGAGCAGCGGGATGCCCGGCGACGCCGGACCGTAGCGGCGACGGTAGTCTTCGTAGTCGGCCAGGACCTGCGCTTGCGGGGCGCCGCTCTCCAGTGCGGCCAGGAACGGCGCCCGCTCCAGACCAACCTCCTCGGCAATCTGGACCAGGGTCTCCTGGTCGCTGATATCGCGGCACTGGGCGAAGTAGGCTCGGTAGAGGGCGAGATCGAATCGCTGAAACGCGTCCGCGCCCTGCAGCCGAGCGCACTTGGCCGCTGCCAGGGCGGGCAGGCTGGATCGAGGCGTTGGCTGCGTCTCAGGCCAGGCACGGCAGGCCAACCCATCGCGCTCGGCCTGGAGACCGGCCCGCAGGCGGCTGAGCATGCCGTGGGGGGAGAGCAAACGGGCCGGCCGATCGCTCGGGAAAAGCGGATAGGCTCTGGGGGACAGCGTGAACCGTTCTCCCAGGCGCTGCTGAACCTGGTGCAGGCGCACGGCCGCAACGTAGCACCACGGTCAGAGATAGTCGGCGTAGAGCGTGCCCTCGACCCGTGCTGGCGGTGTCGTCACCTCATCCCTCCATCCTACTCGAAGCGGGTGGCCAGGCGGTTGTGCCCCTGGACGCCCCCGGCACCCTGGAGGTAGCGCATCGGGACGGTGAGCTCGCCCCGCGCATCGAGCTCCGGATTGACCAGGTGATCCCCTCCGATGACCCGCGACATGGCCGGGAGGGTCACCGGCCGATCGCGGGGGCCGGTCGAGACGATGGCATCGGCCTCGGGGACCGCAAAGATGAAGCCGGGATCGTCCAACCCGACGCCCACATCCGGGTAGAGCAGCGTGGTCTTGATCCCCGCCCGCTCGCAGTTCTGCACCGCCAGCATCAGGTCGATCGTGTGATTGCTCCCGTTGAAGCCGAGCACGAGGGCGGCGTCGGCACCCAGCACCCGGGCGAGCTTGCCCACTGCGCCGGCCACGCGCTCCTTCTCGGGGCGGTAGGGCGTGTCACCCCCGAAGAGGATGCAGCCCAGGAAGTTCAGGTCCTTGCCGTGGCGGCGACAGAGCTGGAGCAGCGCCGCGTTGTTCTGGTCGGAGTACGTACACCGGTACCCCTGCGCCCATCCCCCGAGGGCGCCGTCGAAACACTCGTGCGCGTGGATGACGGTGCCGAGCGGCAGAGCCAACTGGAGGCCATACAGGTAGGTCCGATACTGCTGATAGATGCATACCACGCGGGGCAGGCTGGGATCGCAGGCGGTCGGCGCAAAGGTTTCGACCTCGTCCGGCCGGACATCCCGTGCCGTCTTGCCAAGCTGGGCCGCTACCTTCATCCCGGCCTCGACGATCGCCCGGCTGTATTCTTTCGCCGCCTCGCCACCGTAATAGATGTCCCTGGTCGCGACCCTCTCGGGCGAGAAGAAGTCCAGGTTTGGCTTGAACTCCAGGGCCAGGTTGAGCGTCTGGCCGAACGGGCTGTACTCCGCCCCCGGGCCGCTCATGTCGATCAACTGCTGCCGGAAGTGCGTGGGCTCCCCGGGCACAGGCTGGCCGACCTCGACCACGGCTACCCCCGCCAGCCGATGGGTCCGCCCTTCTCCCACCGCCGTCGGCGGGGAGACGAATCCGGGGAACACGCCCCCGGGCCCGGAAACCTTCCAGCGCGGCTCCACCACGTCCAGGGTGTGGATGATGCGGACCGACTCCCCAGGCCGGACGACCTGTACGCCCACGTCGGCGAAGTGAGGGTCTTCCAGGACGAGCTGGCGGATCTCGTCGGGATTGACCACGAGGGTGTGGTCGCGGAGGCCCGTGCGGGGGCCGAACTGCAGGTCCCGGACCGCAATGGTTCCAACTTCCAGCCGCACCACCGCCTCCTTACGAACTCCTTACGAACGCCGCGACTCGCGCCATCAGATTCGACTTCTATGGTAGGCCAGCATACCACACCTGTTTCGCCTGGCGCCATGAGCCGGCAGCTAGTGGGGTAGAGTAGGAGACTGGCGCGGTGGCTGTTGGGTCCGGCGCTGTCCACGCAGTACTTGCAGGCGCTGCCGCCCGAGACCTGGCCCCGTTTCCAGCCTCCCCTCATCAATCCGGACAGGGTGAAGT
>JACQUR010000323.1 GCA_016210245.1 Chloroflexota bacterium | reverse complement strand
GGGCGGGGGACAAGCCCCCGCGCTACGGGCATCCGGCGATGCTTATGTCTCTTGTGCAGCGATCAGCAACTGCGAGCCACGCTAGCGCAGGCGGTGAACTTGGACGCGCGGCAGGAGGCGAGCCGTGACGTCCCGCTTGCACGTGCCCAGGCCGTGGCGCATGACCTTGGCACAGCCAGCCGCGGCTCCAAGCTGGACGGCCTCGAGGATGGGCTGTCTTCGCTGGAGTCCCACCAGCATACCTCCAACCATGCAGTCGCCGGCCCCGCGCTCCACCACCGCCTCGACCCGCGGCGCGACGAGCTGCCAGGCGCCGTCCCCATCGATGACCACGGCCCCTCCCTCGCCCAGGGAGATCGCCACCGATCCGGCGCCCTTCGCGCGGAGATCATCTGCTGCCGCCAGCAGGTCTTCCATCGCTGGCCTTTCACTCAAGGAGTACAGCTCGCGAAGCTGTTCGAGGCTCGGTTTGACGAGCGTCGGCCGGGCCTCAGCGACCGCCAACAGAAGCGCGGGGGGTACGTCGGCTACGGTCAACACCTGGTAGCCATTCGCCAGCCGAATCAGCCGGGCATAGAAATCTGGCCGCATGCCCTCGAGCAGGTCTGTGGTGAGCGCCACCACCGAACACTCCATGACCAGCAGCGAGGCCGCGCTGTAGAGATCGTCGGCCTCGTGGCGCGAGACGGCCGGCGGATCCAGGCGGAATACCTCCTGCTCGGCGTGGTTACTCGTCACCGCCGCTATCGCCGCCGTCGCGCCCTGCACGGCAACCAGACGGTGCGCGATCCCGTAGGCATCGAGCAACGCGCGCAAGACGATGCCTGTCTCACCCCCGTTGAAAGCGACAACAGTACACTCCTCACCCAGCTCCCGCACCGCGCGCGCCACATTCACTCCCTGACCCGCCGGGTGAAAACACAACCGCTCGACCCGGCCGCCGCGCACCTCCACGAACTCCTCGAATGCAAGTATCGGCGCGACAATCCCGATCACTCAGGCCCCCGATAGGGTAGCATCGTCCGCCGGCCTGGCCGACTGCTCCAGGTAGGCAACGGCCTCGCCCGGGCTGCAGTCCGGCTGGGCCAGGCGCATTCGCTCGGCCACGGCTCGCAGCAGCGCGTCGTGGAACTGCTTGTAGATCGCTAGCTCCAGCACGGCGTCGGTCACGAGCCGCTCGCCATCGCCGGGCTCGAGCTGCATTCGGGCGAACTGGTGGTGGTAGCTGTCCAGGAGGCTCAGCACCAGCTCGTCCAATGCCGCGGCCGGCCCGGCCTGCTCGGCGACCAGCCGTTCGGCACGGCGCAAGCGGTCGCTCATGCCTTGCGGGAGGGCCTGCTCGCGCACGGCGGTCGCCCGGGCTGGTCCTTCTTCAGGTTCCTTCAACGCGCCAAGCTGCCGGATCGTGTCGACCAGCGACAGATAGGCGGAAAGTGGTCGGTTGTCGTCCAGTGGCACGATGGCCACCCTGGCCCCCATGCGCTTCGCCACCGCTACCGCCGGGTCGTTGGTATCCATCATGGTCACCACCGGGACGCCTGCGTTCACCGCCGCGCCGGCGTAGCCGTGGTCCGCCACCGCAAGATCCACCGCCCCCGCCGCCTCAAGCATGAGCTGCATCGCGCGGTAGTCGTGGGTATGCATCAGGCTACAACGGTCGGTGGTGACGGCGACGCCGCCGATGTAGTCGAGGTCAAGGTTAGGCGGCACCAGCGCCCCGCGCTCTGGCTCGAGCACCTCGCCACCCCACTCACAAATGAGGCGGACCAGCTCGATGTAGTAGGGAAGCAGACTGCCAGGGTGGCCAGTCCCCAGCAGGAACTTCCCGCCCTGTCGGGCGACCCGGGCAATGAGCTCAGTTGCCTCCTCCAGTCCCTTCAACGTCGAGGCAGGAGAGATGTAGCCGCCGCCGGTCGTGACATTCGGATCGGAAGAACACTCCGTGATCGAGGCAACGGCCTCCAGGACCTCCTCGAAACTGAAGCGCTCGACCCCCTTGATGCCGAAAGTGTAGTGGGGCTCTCCGTTCACCAGGCCGCGAATAGCCTGGAGATTCGCCGCACGGCTGTGGCGGGTGTCCCGTCCGGCGATTCGCTCCTCCTTGACGCGGCGCAGCGCAACCCGGCGCAACTGCTCCAGACGGCCGGTCGTCCTGGCCATGACAGTGACCCTCCTTGCGGGCGTGGTTCTGAGTGCAGATTGATTGCAGATTTGAGATTGCAGAGTGCAGATTGAGGACGACTTCAATCTGCACTCTGCAATCTCAAATCTGCAATCAATCTGCACTCTTCTTCACGTAACCTCAGTATTTCGAGACGTTCATCTCCTCCATCCGCCCGGTCACCTCGTACACGACCCGCTCGCAGATGTTGGTCACCCGGTCGGCGCTGCGCTCCAGGTTGTGGGCTACCCAGAGCAGCCAGGTGGCGCGGTCGATGGTCCGCGGATCGTTGAGCATGTAGGTGAGCAACTCGCGATACACCTGGTCATAGAGCGCATCCACCTCGTCGTCCTCGGCCGCGATCTGCTTGGCCGCCTGGGCGTCGTGCTCGATGAAGGCGCTCAGGCTGCGGCGAAGCATGTCGCGCGCCTTGTCGGCCATCCGCGGCACGTCGATCAACGGCTTCAGCAGCGGCTGGTCGCCGTGCAGCAGCGCGATCTTAGCGATGCCCTCCGCGTAGTCGCCGATCCGCTCCAGCTCGACGATGATGTGGAGCACCGCCACGATCGTCCGCAGGTCACGGGCCAGCGGTTGCTGGGTGGCAATCAGCTCGATGGCCTGTTCCTCGATCTCGAAGCGCTTCTGGTTGATCGTCAGATCGTTGTGGATGATGTCCCGCGCAGCCTGCTGGTCGAGTCGCCTGAGGGCCTCGATGGAACGCTCCAGGGCTTTGTCCACCATGCTGCCCAGCACGAGCACCTCGTCGTGCAGTCCACCCAGCGCTCGGTCGAAGCTCGCCCGCCCTCTCCACATCGCCCTCCTCCAGTGCTCAGCCAAAACGGCCGGTGATGTAGGCCTCCGTGCGCGGGTCGCGCGGGTTGGTGAACAACTCGCCGGTCGGGCCATACTCCACCAACTCGCCCACGCGATCCTCGCCCGCGAGCAGGAAGGCGGTGTAGTCCGACACCCGCGCGGCCTGCTGCATGTTGTGAGTGACGATGGCGATGGTGTAGCGCTCCTTGAGCTGGCGCAGAAGCTCCTCGATCTTGAGGGTGGCGACCGGGTCCAGCGCGCCGGTGGGCTCGTCCAGCAGCAGCACGTCGGGCTGAACGGCCAGCGCGCGGGCGATGCACAGGCGCTGTTGCTGGCCGCCCGAGAGGGCAGTGCCGGGCTGTCGCAGCTTGTGCTCGACCTCCTCCCAGAGCGCCGCCTGGTGCAGGCTGTGAATGACGATCCGCTCCAGTTCGTAGCCACTGGCCAGGCCGTTCAAGCGCAGCCCGGCCGCTACGTTGTCGAAGATCGACATGGTAGGAAAGGGGTTGGGGCGCTGGAAGACCATGCCGACCCGTCGGCGCACCAGCACCGGGTCCACGCCGGGCGCGTAGACGTCCTCGCCATTGAGCAGCACGCGGCCCTCCACTCGCGTCCCCGGCGCTACCTCGTGCAGGCGGTTCAGGCAGCGGATCAGGGTCGACTTGCCGCATCCGGACGGGCCGATGACCGCAGTCACCTGCCCGGGGGCGATCTCCAGGCTCACCCCTCGCAGCGCCTGTCGTGCTCCGTACCACGCCGAGAGGCGCTCGACGATCAGCGAGGCCGCGGGTGGGGCCTCCCTCGCCGGCTCCAGGGTGTGCGTGTACTCCATCAGTTACCTCACCTGCATCCCGTGGTCACCCCGCCGGTCAGCGGCCCGGCCCCGATCGGGTGCCCAGCGCCCGCGCCGCGGCCGAGAGCAGCAGCACCAGGCCCACCAGCACCAGGGCGCCGGCCCACGCCTGGCGGTGCCACTCCTCATACGGGGAGATGGCGTACTGGAAGAGCTGCAAGGGCAGGGCCGCGATGGGCTGCCGCAGGTCCCAGTTCCAGAAGCGGTTGCCGAAGGCGGTGAAGAGCAGTGGGGCCGTCTCACCGGCTACCCGGGCGACGGCCAGCAGGGCTCCGGTCAGGATGCCGCTCAGGGCGGTAGGCACCACAATCCAGAGCGCCGTCTTCCAGCGGGGGATGCCCAGCGCCAGCCCCGCTTCTCGGAGGCTGGCGGGCACCAGGCGCAGCATCTCCTCGGTCGCCCGCGCGACCGTGGGCAACATGATGATGGCCAGGGCGACGCCCCCGGCCAGGGCCGAGAAGCTGCGCATGGGCAGGACCAGGAGCGAGTAGGCGAACAGACCGATCGTGATGGATGGGATGCCGGTGAGCACATCCGTGGTGAAGCGAATGGCCGTGGCCAGGCGACTCTGCCGGTCGTACTCGGCCAGGTAGACGCCGGCCCCGATGCCCACGGGCAGTCCCAGCAGGCACGCCAGCGCCACCAGGACGAGCGTGCCGACGATCGCCTGGGCCATCCCACCGCCAGGCTCGCCTACGGGTCTGGGCGTCTCGGTGAAGAAGGCCAGGTTCAGCGCTGAGCCGCCCTGGACCAGGATGTACCCCAGCACCGCCAGCAGGAAGCCGATGGCGACCAGGGTTCCGAGGCCGGCGAGCGCCAGCATGGCCACGTTGGCCACTTTTCGGCGGCGGTAGCCCCGGCCCTGCCTGGCCTGGTTCATCCTACTCCCCTCCCACCGGGCCCCAGGCGATGCGCCAGACGAGCAGGCGTGCCACGGCGTTGACCAGCACTGTGACGAGCAAGAGCACGAGCCCGATCTCGAGCAGCGCCGCCAGGTACAGGTCGTAGGTGGCCTCGGTGAACTCGTTGGCGATGACCGCGGCCATGGTGTAGCCAGGGGCGAAGAGCGAGGCGGCAACCTCCGGCCGGTTGCCAATGACCATCGTCACCGCCATGGTCTCGCCGAGCGCGCGTCCGAGGCCGAGGATAACCGCGCCCACGATCCCCGGTCTGGCGCTGGGCAGCACGGCGTGCCGGATGGTCTCCCAGCGCGTGGCTCCCAGCGCCAGCATCGCTTCGCGCTGGTCGTCCGGCACCGCGCGGATGACGTCGCGGGAGACCGCGGCAATGGTGGGCACGATCATGATGGCCAGGATCACGCCGCCGGCCAGCATCCCCACCCCGTACAGGGGACCCTGGAAGAGCGGGAGAAAGCCGAGCGTCGCGGCGAGCAAGGGCTCCACCGTGGAGCGCAGCAGCGGCGCCAGGACGAAGATGCCCCAGAGTCCGTACACCACGCTGGGAATGGCTGCCAGCAGCTCGACCAGGTAGGAGGTCGGGCCACGCAGCCAGGCCGGGGCCAGCTCGGCCAGGAACACCGCCGCGGCCAGAGCAACCGGACCGCCCAGGAGCAGGGCGAGCGCCGAGGTCACCAGCGTCCCATACAGGAATGGGAGGGCGCCGAACACTTCGTGTACGGGGTCCCAGGTCGTGCCCACCAGGAACCCGGGGCCAAAGCGCGCCAGGGCGGGCCGAGCGCCATCGAGCATCTCGAGGGCGATGGCGAGCGCCAGGGCGGGCAGGGCCAGCGCAAGCAGCCGCGCCAGCCACTCGAACGCGGGATCGGCGATCCGTCCCGTGCCTCGAGCTCGGCGTGAGGCCGCTGCCTGGACGGTCTTGCTCAGCCGTGGTGCCATGCGCATTGGCCTCTCTGGATTACAGCGTCTTTCGCAAGGATTGAGCCCGTGGCGGTGGGGCGGGCGTGTTCTTGGTGGGGCGGGCGTCTCCTTGGTGG
>JACQUR010000322.1 GCA_016210245.1 Chloroflexota bacterium | reverse complement strand
TGCGTGCGCGGACGGGGCCGCGCGCGGCCCCGTCCGCGCACGCAACACCGGCGCACTGGGCGGAGCGGGCCGAGTGGCCAGACAGCGTCCCTGGTAGAAGACCACCAGGCTCCCGTCCAGGCGCTCATGGACCTCCACCTGCGCCCGAACATAGCTGGCCCGCTGGGCATCGGGCAACAGTTGCAGGGTCTGCTTGGCGAAGTCGACTGTGTTGTCCGGAGTGACAGTGCGGGTGTACTTGAAGCAGAACACCTGCTCGGGCACCAACCCCGCGGGCCGCGGGCGGTAGGCCGAGCCCGGCTGGGCCGCCGGCACGGCAAAGCGCGCGTCGAAGCGGGGCAGAAACTCGACCAGCACCTGGTTGGCCGCCTCCCGCGTGGTGGCTCCCGCCAGCCGCAGCTCGCTGACCAGCCGATCCTGCAGGGTGCCCCACAGCCGCTCGACCCGCCCCTTGGCTTCGGGGCTCAGGGCATAGATCGGCGTAATGCCCAGTTCGGCCAGCACCCGCCCAAACTGGGTGGGCAGGGGCCCGCCAGCCAACTCCTCCTCCAGCGTGAGCGGCCGACGGGGGTCGCGCTTGAAGATCCCGTGGCGATCGACGTACAGCGCCAGGGGGATGCCCTCGCGCTCCACCACCTGCCACAGCCACAGCATGTACCCCTGGGCATCCTCCTGCTCCCGAAACAGCGCCCAGGGCACGGTCCCGGTGGCATCGTCGATCCCCCCGATCAGCGTCAGGTACGGCCCGTCCGCCCCCAGCCACCGGTGGCGGCTGCCGTCGGCTTGCAGCAACATGCCCGCTTGTGGCTTCCGCTCCCGACGGCTCCGATGCTGCGGCGGCCGCCGGGTGCGCGGGCTGGGCAGCCCGGCCTCGAGCAACATCTGCCGCACCGTGGTCCGCCCCACCACCAACTGCTCCACGTCGACCAACCGCTCGGTCAAGTGCTGGTGGTTGAAGCCGGCGTACTGGTCGCGGGCCAGCGCCACCACTCGCTCCCGCACCTCGGCAGGCAGCGTATGGGCCGGCTGGCGGCCGCGATTGCCGTGGATCAATGCCTTGGGTCCCTCCCGTTCATACTCGGCCAGCAGACGCCGGATCTGGCGCTCGGACAGGCCCACGGCCTCGGCGGCCTCGCGCTGGCTCCACTCCTGGGCCAGGACTCGATTCAACACCATCGCTCGAAGCTGCTCTCGCGTCGTCAAGATAATCTGGTCCTCTCGCATGGGAGGACAAAATCACATGACAGTTAGCTCGGACATAATCATCTGACATCGACAATCTTGCCTCCCCGTAGTTGACAGTTGACAGTCGACAGTCGACAGTTAAGCCTTTGCTGTCGACTGTCGACTGTCGACTGTCGACTGTTAACTGTTAACTCCCTCTAGTATCCCTCCGGTCCAAACACCTGGATGCCGAATTGCCGCTCGAGGTGGCGGCCGAAGCGATACTTCAGCTCCTGGCCCTCGATCGGGATGAAGTCACCCACCCGTTCCGGCTGCTTCTCGACTTCCAGCACCACGAACGCGTACGCCTCGGCCTCCAGCACGCGGTCCAGGCCGGACGACAGGTCTTCAAGGGTGCGGAAGGTACACGCGCGCTCGATACCCGCGGCCCGGGCCAGGGCCTCGTAGTCCGTCTGGCGGGCGTTGACCAGGTCGTGGCCGCCAATGGTCTGGTAACAGCGGTTCGAGAGGACGAAGTGGACCAGGTTCTTCGGCTGGAACTGGGCTTCGGTCAGCAGCGTGCCCAGGTTCATCGCCAGCGAGCCGTCGCTGTTCAAGACCCAGACCCGGGCTTGCGGCAGACAGAGACTCAAGCCCAGTCCGAACGAGGAGGCCTGGCCCATGGACGAGGCCATGTAAAAGGGCCGATCGCTCCTGGTGAGCCTCCACCAGGCGCGCTGGCTGGTGCCCAGCGAGCAGATCACCACCTCATCGCGCCAGCGCTGGGCCAGCGCCTGGTAGCACTCTAGCGCGCGCACGCGGGTTCGCTCCGACTCAACGCAGCATCTCCCGGGTGAAGCATAGCGCCGCCGGCTTCTTGATGATCCGGCTGTGCTCCACCGCCTGCGCCACCTCATCGAGTTGGTCCGGGCGCTCGATGGCCCAGTGGGGAATGCCCAGTGCGTCCAGGACGGGGATGCCCACCTGCCCCTGGATGACCTGGTAGACCCGGTAGTCCGTGAGCTGGCCGCGCAGGCTGGTCAGGATCAGGAGCGGGATGCCGTGCATCAGGTTGAGGGTCGCCAGCTCGTGGGCGCTGGCCAGCACGCCCGCCATGCCCATGACCGCCGCCGCGTTCACCCCGGCGAAGAACGCGCCCGCGCAGATGCCGACGATCTCCGCCTCCCGGGCGACCGGCACATGCATGAACCGACTGTCCCGGTCGATCGCCTGGATAAGCGGACTCACCCAGTCATCCGGGAGGCTGGCGACCAGCTTCACGTTCGCCCTGGCGAGCTGGTCCCGGATCGAGGCGCAAGAAGGGTCGCTCACCTCAGCAAGGCATACCTGGTTTCGTTGATGGTCGGCACGATACACGCATCAACGTGTACTGTCAACAGGGTGAGCAGCCGGGTAACATTCTCATTTGATTTGACACGGGGGGAGAGATGGTATCGATCTTCGAGATCGTGCGCGCCCTGGGACTGTTTGCCTTGGCGGGACTGGCCGAGATCGGCGGGGGCTGGCTGGTCTGGCAGTGGCTGCGCGTAGGGCGGGCCTGGCCCTTCGGGCTGGTCGGGGCGGTCGTGCTCGTGTTGTACGGGATGATCCCCACGCTCCAACGGGAGCCCGCCTTCGGCCGCATCTACGCGGCCTACGGCGGCATCTTCGTCGTCCTGTCGCTCCTGTGGGGCTGGCGGGTGGACGCCTGGATGCCCGACCGCTGGGACGTGCTGGGCGCTCTGGTGTGCCTGGTGGGCGTCTTCGTCATCATGTTCGCGCCGCGCGCGGGCTATTGAGCTTCAGGATGTTCGGTTAACAGCAACACCGCCCGCGGCCCGCTCCGGGACTGGGCCGCTGGCCTTCTGCGCCCGCAATACCGTTGACCTGCTTGCCTGAAGCTCAATGGTGAACACGGCCGCCATGCCGAGCGGGGCACGGGGCGGATCGAAGTGCATGCTGTTCGGGACATGAGCAACGTGATGCGGGAGTTGGGCCTGGCGACCGACCACCTGTGCGACGAGCACGATGTTGGCGCACCCCTCGGTACGCTTCTACACGAGTACTTCCAGTACCGTGCGGATGTGCTCAACAACTTCGTCGAGCCGCGATTGACAGGATCGAAAGCCCCGCTGGCGCAACCGCCCCAAGGGGACCGAACCGGTTCATGGCAGCAGCCAGCCCTTCGCCTGTGTGCCTCCCGTGGCGGGAGCGCCGAGCGTTGCCGGTCAGGGATTCGGGAGGCCGGGGACCATGGTCGGTGACGCACCTATGATACCCTGTTCCCGCACGCGCCGATATCCTCGGAGATACGGAGCTGCAGCGTCCTGCTCGCGCACGTTCAGGTGGCAATGCACCCCGGGGCTCCGGGAGGAGGGGCTACGCGCATGCGGTCGATCGGCGCGCTCTTTGGACTGGGCGGCTTGCCCGCCGCGACGCGACGCGGGCTGGCGATCGCCTTCTCCGCCAGCGTCACGGTCATCATGGGCGTCAACCTGGTCTACCCCGTGCTGCCCCCGATGGTCCAGCAGTTGGGCGTGGACCAGGCGGCCATCGGCCTGGTGATCACCGTTCACGTCCTGCCCACGATCTTCCTGGCGCCAGTGGTGGGCGCGCTGGCCGACCTGTACGGGCGCCGCCTGCTGGTGTTCTGGGGGATGCTGCTGTTCGGGCTGGCCGGGGCCGGGGTGGCGCTGGCCCCCGATTTCGGCTGGGTGCTCGCCCTGCGGCTGCTCCAGGGGGTGGGCGCCAGCGCCCTCCTGCCGCTGACCGTGGTGCTGCTGAGCGACCTGGTGGAAGGGGAGCAGGAGAGCAGCGCCCAGGGGATGAAGGTGGTGCTCGACCGCACGGCCACCTCGGTGCTGCCCGCGCTGGCCGGCCTGCTCGCGGCCCTCGCCTGGAACCTGCCCTTCCTGCTCTACGCCCTGGCCGTGCCGCTGGCCTTCCTGGGCCTGGCCTGGCTGCCGGAGACGCGCACCGGCGAGCGCGAGGGCCTGCGGGCCTACCTGGGCGGCTTCCGCTGTCTCGGCCAGCGGCCACGGCTGCTGGTGGCCTTCAGCGCCGGCTCGCTGCGCTTCTTCCTGGACTACGGCTACTTCACCTACCTGCCGATCTACCTGGTCCTCACCCGCGGCGCCTCCCCGGCCGTGGCGGGGCTGCTGTTCGCCTTCTACGGCGCGGGGGCGATGGCCACCGCCAGCCAGGCCGGGCGGCTGGTGCGCGGGCGCGACCCGGCCAGGCTGCTGTTCGTGGGCTTTGCGCTGGCGGGCATATCGGTGCTGGCCATCCCGTTCCTGCCCTCGGAGTTGCTGGTGGGGGCCAGTCTGTTCGTGTACGGGCTGGGCAATGGCATCATCTCGCCGCTCCAGAAGCTCGTGCTCACCCGAAACGCCCCGCCCGAGGTGCGCGGAGGGGTCGTCGCCCTCGACCAGGTGGTGCAGCAACTGGCCAAGTCCCTGGCGCCCGGAGCGATGGGAGCGCTGCTGCTCGCGGCCGATGTGACCGCCGTGTTCTGGACCCTGGGCGCGCTGTCGCTCGGCAGCGTAGTCCTGGCCGCCATCCTGCTGGCGGCGCGGGGGCGCCGGGCGGCGTCGATGGGGAGCAGGAGCGGGGTGGCAGTTCGGAATGAGATCCGTAGCGACAGCGCGCGTACGGGCCAGTTATTGCTCCCCGCGGTACAGGCTGAGCTCCGGCATACGCTCGAAATCTCTGAGGTTGCGAGTCAACAAGATCAGGTCGTGGTGAATAGCAGTGGCAGCGATGAGGATGTCCATGTCGCCGATGGATCGCCCTTTGCCTCGTAGTTCACCGCGGATGCGGGCGAAGTGCTTCACCACGCCTCGATTCACAGGAAGAACGTCGACGAAGCGCAAGAAGTGGCGCAACCCTCTTTCGTGAGCCTTCTGGTTTCGCCCGTAGTAGATTCCTTCGTAAATCTCCCCGAGCGTGATTACGCTGATGGCAAGCCTCGCCTCAGACCCCAGGGCAGTTAAGAGCTCGGATGGTCTGCAGAAGATCGACGGCGTGTGGTCTGCCTTTCAGGTAGTCAGCTACCCAGTCGCTGTCGATCAGATAGCTCATAGCTCAACGGGCGGGCGAGAGGATCTTCTGCGGCTCTGGTAGATGTCCGCGATGAGCTTGTCGGTGTCCACGTCCTGCCAACTGCCAGCAGCCGACAGGAACGCCTCATAGTCAGCCCGAGTCTTTGCTCGCCTTCGTTGGCGGCTGGTGGCGGGCTTGACGGGCATGATGATCGCGATTTCCTCGCTCTTTCGGCTCAAGACGCGCGGCTCCTTGGTCCTGCGCACTTCTTCTGCAAGGTGCAGGAGATCCGGGAGATCTGAAACATCGATGTGCTTGAACTCCCTGGCCATCTGGCTCACCTTCTCTCAGAACCCTTCGAAGCTCGAGGGCGGCGATCAGGTTGTCAGGTCGCCTCGGCTGAGCGGCCCGAACCGATGCAATCGGTCCACACCTTTGCACCTCCCGGCCCAAGCATAGCTCCTGCTCGGCAGTTGGTGCCACGCCAATCCACGCCCGCCGCGCCCTCATCGCAAAGACGCCGACCTCCCTGCAGCGGCGGTGCCGTTGGCCTTCCTGGATCCAGCCTGGCAAACGAAGACGCGCACCGGGGAGCGCGAGCACGGAGGGGCCCGGCGCCGGACGTTATGAGAACCGGACGAGCGTCAGGACTCCCGGCGCTCGAGGCCGGAGACACGATCAAAGTCCGTGTCGAAGCTGAGGATCTCGGTGAGCCGGAGCCGTTGCATGAGCACGACGTGGTAACAGTCCGCGAAGCCGAGAGGGCTCGATCGATACAACTGGAAGACCTGGCGGTAATGCCGCTTGCCAGGGAGTACGATCCCCGGTAGTTCGAGCAGCGGGAAGAGAGCGTCGGCAATTCGCTCTCTGGACTCCTTGTAGGCGCGCTGGAGGGTAAAGACGGTCTCGAAGACGACCGTATCTGAAGTGCGAACCTGGAGGGTGCCTTGTTCAATGCGGGAGAGGATGGCCGTGGCTTTGGGCGATAGGCGCGGATGGTCCTGGCGGAGGTGGCGAAGAAAGATGTTGGTGTCCAGGAATGGCAGCGCCATCTAGCCTCCCAGCCTGGCGGCCTCCTCGGCCATCGCCTCCTCGGCCGCTGCTTTCTCCTCCTGGGGCGAGAGCGCAGGCTGGCTGCTCTCGAGCATGCCGGCGGTCCGCGCCACGACGCTTGTGGCTGGCGCAATCCGCACCTGGCCCGCCTCCACCAGGAAGGCCACCCTGTCATGGGGAGCGACACCCAGGAGGCGGCGAATCTCAGCCGGGATGGTGACCTGGCCTTTTGTGGTGATACGAGAGACGCGCTGCTGCATTCCTGCCTCTTCTCCTCCAGAGAGTAATACTAGCTTATCGTATGCGTTACCTATTGTCAACGGAGTAGTGGAATCTCGCAACTCGCAGATCGTTGCTGGCGGGCGAAACCCCGTGCTGGAGTACGCCCAATGTGATCGGATATGATGAGGACGATCCAGATGGAACACCAGCAGATTCTCCAGGAGCTCCAGGCGCTGGGCAATCCGGCCGCGCTGGAGGGCATGGCGCGCTACGGCATCAACCCGCGAGACGCCTATGGCATCGCCGTTCCCAGGCTGCGGGAGATCGCCAGGCGCGTGGGCAGGAACCACCAACTGGCCCAGGAGCTGTGGGCCTCCGGCTTCCACGTGGCCAGGATCCGGGCCTGCATGGTCGACGCTCCCAGGCTGGGGGCCGAGGCGCAGATGGAGGCCTGGGTGGCCGACTTCGACTCCTGGGATGTGTGCGACCAGTGCTGCGGCAACCTCTTCGACAAGACTGCGCTGGCGTGTGCGAAGGCGATCGAATGGAGCGGGAGAAACGAGGAGTTCGTCAAGCGAGCCGGGTTCGCGTTGATGGCCTACCTGGCTTTTCACAACAAGCGGATGCCTGATGACGATTTCGTAGCGTTCATGCCGATCATCAAGCACGAGGCAGTTGACAGCAGAAACTACGTCAAGAAAGCCGTCAACTGGGCGCTGAGACAGATAGGCAAGCGCAACAGCTCTCTCAACGGAATTGCCATCGCGACGGCGACGGAAATCCGAGGCATGGACTCAAAGGCTGCGAGGTGGATTGCCGCGGATGCGCTACGGGAACTGGTGGGTAAACAAGTACGGAGCAAGTGACGCTCTCCCCTCTCCGGCGAGCCTGTGGCGGCGCCCGGACTTCCTGAAGCTGTGGGCAGCCGAAACGATCTCTGTCTTCGGCAGCCAGTTCACTCTTCTGGCCCTGCCGCTGATTGCTGCGGTCGCGCTCCAGGCCTCGGCGGCCGAGATGGGCATTCTGGTCGCGGCCGAGCGGGCACCCTTCCTGCTGATCGGGCTGTTCGCCGGGGTCTGGGTCGACCGCCACCGCCGCCGCCCGATCCTGATCGGCGGTGACCTCGGGCGCGCGCTCCTGCTGGCCACCATTCCCCTGGCCGCCCTGGGCGGCGTGCTGGGCATGCCCCAGCTCTACGTGGTCGGCTTCCTGGGGGGCGTGCTGACCGTCTTCTTCGACGTGGCCTACCAGTCGTACCTGCCGGCGCTGGTCGCGCGGACGCAGCTCATCGAAGGTAACAGCAAGCTGGAGGTGAGCCGCTCGGCGGCGCAGATCAGCGGCCCGGGCATCGCGGGGGTGGTCATCCAAACCATCTCGGCCCCACTGGCGATCGCCCTGGATGCGCTTTCCTTCCTCCTGTCCGGGCTGCTGCTCGGGCTGATCCGCTGCCAGGAGGCGCCGCTGGCGCGGGCGGCGCGGGCACCGATGCTGGCCGAGGTGCGCGAGGGGCTGGCGGTGGTCTTCGGCAATCCGCTGCTGCGCTCGATCGCCGGCTGCACGGCGACCCTCAACTTCTTCGGGTCGGCCATCGAGGCGCTGTACATCCTGTTCGCCGTGCGCGAACTGGGGCTGACGCCCGCTGCCATCGGCCTCATCTTCGGCCTGGGCAGCGTAGGCTACCTGGTCGGGGCGGTGCTGGCCGGGCAGCTGGCTGCGCGCCTGGGGCTCGGGCGCACGATCATCGGCGCCTCGCTTGTGTGCAGCCTGGGCGAGGTGCCCATCGCCTTCGCCGCGCCGGCCTTCGCCCTGCCGCTCCTGGCGAGCAGTTGGCTGCTCACCAGCCTGGCGACCCCGGTCTACAACATCAACCAGGTCAGTCTGCGCCAGGCGATCACGCCCCTCCGGCTGCAAGGGCGGATGAATGCGACCATGCGCTTCGTCGTCTGGGGAACGATGCCACTGGGCGGGCTGGCCGGTGGTGCTCTGGGCACCCTGCTCGACCTGCGCCCCACCATCGCACTGGCCGCGGCCGGGGGCGTGCTGGCTTTCCTGTGGGTGCTGCTGTCCCCGCTCCGGAAGTTGGAGCGGATTCCGAGTGCTGCGTCCTGAGCGCCATGCTGGTCACGGTTCCTAACGCCGCCATATACTGTGCTCTGGCCGATCCGACCCTGCTGACCATGCTGAGGAACGCAGCGCACACGCTGGGGTATGGCATGAGCAGGTAATGCGTGAGACGTGATGCGTGCCGATGTATCGGCACGCATCACGTCTCACGCATTACCTGCTCACCCGCTGGGGTAGACAGGCGGTGATCACCGTCCACGTCCTGCCCACTCGTCTACCGCCTCAGCCCCTCCCGCAGCTTCCCAACTGCGCTGCCCGCGGCGGCGGCCATGAAGGCGGTATCGGAGGCGATGGAGACGAACTGGTAGCCTTGCTCGATGCGCCGCAGGGCGACCTCGGCCGAGGAGACGTGGATGCCAGCGGGGACGCCCAGCTCTTTCCCAACGCGCAGGACCGTTTCGAGCGCCTCACGGTAGGAGGGCGCGTCGGTGTCGTAGCTGGGCGGGAAGCCCAGGGAGGCGCTGAGGTCGTTGGGGCCGATCAGATAGGCATCGACGCCCGGGACCGAGAGAATCTCGCGCGCGTGGCGCACGGCCTCGACGTGCTCGATCTGGATGACCAGCAGCAGCTCGTCGTTGGCCCTAGCCAGATAGTCCGCCCCGCCGAAAAGACGCGGGCTCACCCCGCCCACTCTGCGGTCGCCCTGGGGCGGGTAGCGGCAGGCGCGCACGGCGCGCACGGCATCCTCGGCCGTGTTGACCATCGGCACCACCACCCCATAGGCGCCGGCGTCCAGCGCCCGCTTGATGGAGGCCGGGTCGTTCCAGGGCACGCGCA
>JACQUR010000321.1 GCA_016210245.1 Chloroflexota bacterium | reverse complement strand
GTGTGGTGGGCCGCCTGGATTACCGGGCGGGCCTCGGGGTTGTTGGTGGGTGGTTGGAGGTTGGTGTGGTTCCCCACCACCCTCCAACCACCAACCTCCAACCCGCCCGCGACCCGAAGGTCGCAGATCGTCCGCAGCAGGGGGAAGACCAGCGCCTCCTGGAGCAGACGGCGCACCAGCCGGGCGGGGCGGGAGCGGGCCCAGCGCGCGGGCTGCACGCCGCGCGGGCCGCCCGGCCCCTCCGCCACCAGGCGCTCCAGCTCGGCCACGCTCAGCTCGCCCGTCAATGCCGCCTCGTCCAGGTCGCGGTTCAGCTCCTGCTCGATCAGCGCGGCCAGCTCCAGCCGATCGATCGAGCTGAGCCCCAGGTCCACGCCCAGGGTGTCCTGCGCCCGCACCTGCCCCACCGGCCGCTCGGCCACGCGGGCCACCAGCTCGCGGACAGTCGAGGGCCCGGCCAGGGCTTCGACCCGCGGCGACGGCTGGCCGGCCGCGAGCGCCTCCAGCGCCCGCCGCACCTCCGCCTTGCGCACCTTGAGGGTCGGGGTGCGCGGGAAGTCGGGCTCGGGCCAGACGGTGAAGCCCTGGATGTGCTGCGCCGGATCGAGCTGCCGATTGGCCCGTGCTACGGCGGCGCGGGGGTCGAAGCGCTCCCGGTCGGCGGGGAGCAGCACAGCGTGAATGCGGCCCTGCCACTCCAGCACGGCGCTGGCCCGCACCTCGGGCAGCCGGTCGAGCGCCGCCTCGACGTCCTCGGGATAGACGTTCACCCCGGCCGGGGTGACGATCAGGTCCTTCTTGCGCCCATCGACGTACAGGAACCCGGCGCGGTCGAAGTGGCCCAGGTCGCCGCTGCGCAACCAGCCGTCCGTGAAGCTCTCGGCGGTCGCGCCCGGGTTACGGTAGTAGCCAGGGGTGACGTTCGGCCCGCGCACCAGGAGCTCGCCCTCCGGGCCAAGGCGCACCTCCACCCCGGCCAGCGGCTTGCCCACCGACCCCAGTCGCCGCTCGTCGGGCCGGTTGCAGGCCACCACCGGCGCCGTCTCGGTCAGCCCGTAGCCCTGGAGCACCAGGAACCCCAGGTCGTCCCAGAACCGCTCCAGCTCTGGATCGAGGCTCGCCCCACCCACCACCAGGTAGTCGAGGCTGCCGCCCAGGGCCTGGTGGAGGGGCCAGAAGAGCCGGCGGCGCGCCTCCGGCGGGAGCAACCGGGCGAGCGGGCGCAGGCGCTCCAACACCTCCCCGCCGCCCGGCACGCGCCCCACCTCGCGCCGCAGGTCGTCGCGCAGCAGCTCCAGCAGGCGCGGCACCACGGCCAGGCCGACGATCCGGTCCCGGCGCAGCGCCGCGCGGATGCTCGCCGGACGGATGGTCTCCAGGTAGACTACCAGCGCCCCGCGCGCCGAGGCGATGAACAGGTCGACCGCCTGGCCGAAGACGTGGCTGAGGGGTAGCAGGGAGAGCAGCCGCAGGTCCGGCCGGCGGGGCACGACCGGGTCGAGGCCGCGCAGGTTGGCGGCCAGGTTCCCGTGGGTGAGCACCACCCCCTTGGGCCGACCGGTGGTGCCGGAGGTGTAGACCAGCTCGGCGATCGTGTCCGGGCGGGGGCGGAAGGGGCGAAAGCCCGGGGGCGGGCGGCGCTCCAGGCGCTCCTCCAGTTCCTCCACCAGGCAGGTGGGCGTGCCCACGCCGGGGTCGGGCTTGAAGCGGGTGCGGAAGACGAGCCGCGCCTCCGTCTCCTGGCCGAGGGCGCGAACGAACTCCGGGCGGGAGCGCAGGTCGACCGGCACCAGGGCCACCCCGGCCAGCAGGCCGCCGAAGAAGATGGTCGGCCAGAGGGGGCTATTGGGCGCCCAGAGCAGCGCCCGGTCGCCGGGCCGCAACCCCCGCTCGCGCAGCAGCGCGGCCACCTCGCACGCTGCCCCGTAGACCTGGTCGTAGGTCCAGTGGAAGGTGCGGAACTCGGTGTGGTGGCGGAAGGCGGGCGCGCGGCCGAACCCGCGCAGCCCCTCCACCAGCTCCAGCAGCGTCGCCTCAGCCATCGTCCTGCTCGGCCAGGCGCAGCACTACCGCGGCGAGGGCGTAGTCCTGCTCGTGGCTGATGGACAGGTCGGCCTCCCGCAGCGCGGGCAGCCCCGGGCCCGGGCGCAGCTCCGGCCGTCCGCCCGGCCCGGCCCGGACCTCCAACCGCAGCCACTGCGGCGAGCAGCCGAGCGCCTTGAAAAACGCCTCCTTGGCGGCAAAGACGCCGGCCAGGTGTTCTGGCCGACCGTCGCCCAGCTCGGCCGGGTGGAAGACGCGCTCCAGCGCCGCCCGGCTCTCCAGCAGCCGCGCCACCCGCTCGATGTACACCAGGTCCACCCCAACCCGCAGCCGCCCGCCGCACATGCTGGCCTCCACAGGGAGACGACCGCAGGGTGCGTACCAGAGGACCTCGATGAGAGAGTGCAGATTTGAGATTGCAGAGTGCAGATTTGGAAGTCAATCTGCACTCTGCAATCTCAAATCTGCACTCTGCCCGCTCGTGCCCTCTCGACTGTGAACTGTCGACTGTCGACTGTGGACCTGGCCTAGTAAATGAACACCTTGTCCATGCTGGCGTACAGTTCCGCCGAGTCCTGGAAGGTGGCGAAACGAGCGTTCTTGCCTTGCAGGTCTGCCTCGGTGACCCCACGGGCCTTCGAGCAGCCGCCTCAGACGTGGATGGCAATGCCGGCCTGGACGACCTTCTGGAAAGTTTCCTTCAGGGGCGGCCAGCCCACGGGAACGACGCTGTCGATCACCGCGTCGCGGATGAGGACGACGGCGTCGCCTGCCAGCGCAATCTGCACCTCGTCGCCTCGCTCCTTGTTGGCGACGGCCTGCAGAAAGGGTAAGCAGGCGCGAGTCGGGTTTTCTGATCCAACCAGGACATGGAACAACATCCTCGCCATAGCGCTCACCTCCTTCTCCTCCATCCTGAGGCCTCCGTGCCCATCTGTCAACGGAGTAGCTTGTCGCTGAGTCCGTGAGGTCGAGCCTGGAGCCTTCACCTCACGGACTCAGGGTGTCAACCCATCTGGTGTGGATTCTGCAAGCCAGGCCAGGTGCTGGCGCTACCCCGATGAGAGAGTGCAGATTTGAGAGTGCAGAGTGCAGATTTGGCAATCTGCACACTGCACTCTCAAATCTGCACTTCTCAAATCTGCACTCTGCAATCTCAAATCTGCACTCCCATGGACCCTCTGGCCATGCTCACCGGACTCGCGGCCGCCTATCTGGTGGCCTTCCTGGTCAACCTCGTGCCGGCCTTCATGCCGCCCACCTGGTCTGTCCTGGCCTTCTTCCTGATCCGGTTCGACCTGCCGCTCCTGCCGCTCGCCCTCGGCGGCGCAGTGGCGGCCAGCGCCGGACGGCTGGTGCTGGCGCTGGCAAGCCGACGCTGGGGGCGACAACTGCTCTCCGCCCGGCAACGGGCCAACCTCACCCGCCTGGGGCGCTGGTTGGAGACCCGGGCGCGCTGGGCGCCGCCGCTCGCCGTGCTCCTCTACTCCTTCGGCCCCATCCCATCCAATGAGCTGTTCATTGCGGCTGGCCTGGCCGAGATGCGCCTGGCACCGATCCTCGGCGCCTTCCTGGCCGGACGGATCATCAGCTACACGCTGTGGGCTGCCACCGCCCGGATGGTGGTCGAGCGCCTCGAGGACGTCCTCGCCGGCTACTGGAGCAACGTGGGCGCCCTGGCGCTGGAGCTGCTGGCGCTGGCGCTCCTGGTCGTCTTCACCCGGCTCGACTGGCCGCGCTTGCTCCGTCTGCCGACCCCGCCCCCCGAGGCCCGGCCACGTGGCCGCGCCGGTGGCGCACCGGATCACCGATAGTGCCGGCCCAGCTCGGAGGCGTAGCCCCGCCCGATCCGATCGGCGTGTTGGTCCAGCCAGTCGCTCAGGCGGGTCTTCCCGGTTGGCGGCCCCTGGGAAACCAGGAGGTTGGCCATCAAGCCTTCGACCTCGTCTCGGGTCAACACCACGTCGTTGACCGCGAAGCCGATCAGCCTGGACAGCCCCAGCACCACCTCCGGGCTCAGGTACACCATCCGGGCCCGGCTGCGCACCTTGCGCGCGATGAGGCGCACCAACTCCTCGTAGGTATAGGTCTCCGGCCCGACCGCGTCCAGGGCGAGGTGCTCGTCGCGCTGCGCGGCGTCGACCGCCAGCTCGGCCACGTCCTCGACGCACACCGGCTGGACGAGGTACTGGCCAGACCCGGGTATGGCGAACACCGGGCATCGCCGCAGCAGCCAGGCGATGTTGTTGATGAGAATGCCCTCGAGCCCGAAGATCACGGTCGGCCGCAGGATCGCATAGGAGAGCTTCGAACGGACGATCGCCTGCTCCAGCACGCCTTTCCCCTTGAAGTAGGGCAGGGCTGAATCTTCGGAAGCGCTGGTAATGCTGACGTGGACGATCCTGCGCACGCCCGCTGCTTCGGCTGCCCGAAGCAGGGTGAGGGTGTTGGCCACCGCCCGCTCGAAAGTGACCTGGCCGCGAGGAAAGCGCACCCAGTACGTGTTGTACAGGGTGTGGGCGCCCTGCAAGCTGCGCACCAGCTCATCGGGCTGGTCGAAGTTGTAGGGCGCCACCTCGACCTGAAGGCCAAACGGGTTGGGACGCTGGGGGTGGCCGGTGAGCGTGCGCACGCTCCGGCCCATCCCGAGAAGCCGCCGGGCGATGTACTTACCCGTGTAACCAGACGCTCCGGTTACCACGTCCAGTTCAGAAGTCGCCACGGGTACACTGCCCCCCTGTTCACGGCTGCGCTGTCGCCTCCGCACTCATACCAGGTGCAGATTTGAGATTTGAGAGTGCAGATTGAACAATCTGCACTCTCAAATCTCAAATCTGCAATCTCAAAGTCAGGGGCTCACGCGCGTGGCGCCAAACCAGCGGCGCGCCCAGTAGGCGTCGCTGAGGCTCGAGATGCGGACGCCCTGGCTCTCGTCCACGGCGTGGATGAACTGGCCGTCGCCCAGGTAGATGCCGTTGTGGGACAGCCCGGGCATGTAGGTGTTCTGGAAGAAGACGATGTCGCCCGGCTCGAGGTCGGAGCGCGCAACGTGCGCCCCCGCGTTGTACTGTCCCCACAACCCGCGCGAGATCGACACGTCAGCCTCGTCGAAGACGTACCAGACCAGCCCCGAGCAGTCGAAGCCGCCCGGCGACGTCCCGCCCCACACGTACGGGGAGCCCTCGTACCGGCGCGCGATCGCGGCGATGCGCTGGCCCACGCTGCCATCGACAGCCTCGGGAGCTGCCGAGTCGGGTTCGGCCGCGACTCTGGGCAGCGCCGGCGCCAGGACGGCCCGCACAGGCGCCGCCACGATGGGCGCCACCACGCCCGCGGGTGGGGCGAGAGCCGCCGGCACCACCGGCACCGCCGCCGCGACCCCGGCCGCGGCGCCCGGGCCGCCCGCCAGCAGCGCGCGTCGCCCGCCGGGAATCACCAGCCGATCGCCCGGGCGGATACGGTCCGGATCCGCAAGCCCGTTGAAGTCGACGATCAGCCCGAGCACCGTCCGATAGCGGGCCGCGATGTCGGACAGGCGCTCGCCCGGCGCCACCAGGTGCTCCACGCCGGAAACCGGCAGGATGCGGAGCGTGGTGCCGACGGTAATAGCGTTCGGATCGCCAAGCTCGTTCGCCGCCAGCAAAGTCTCGAGGTCGATCCCGAACTTCGTGCCCAGGTCGGCCAGGGTATCTCCCGGCTGCACCTGGTAGGTGACGGTGGCCGGCTTCGGGGGCGCGGGTGGCGGGAGCGGCACCGCCGAGCCGAGGGAAGCCGCGGCCAGCACCGCCTCGGGCTCGGCAGTGCTGGCCAGCAGCGCGGGCGAGGCACCAGGGATCAGGAGCTCGGCGCCCGCGGCGATGTGGTCGGGATCGTCCAGGCGATTGGCCGCGATGAGGTCCTTGAGTGGCACAGACGCGCGCTCGGCTAGCGAACGCAACGTATCACCGAATTGCAGGGTGTACACCACGCCGTCCACGGCCGGGATCCGCAACTCCTGGCCGGGCCGAAGCACGTCCGGATCGGCGATCGAGTTGGCCCAGAGCAGCGTCTCGACCCGTAGCCCGTAGCGGGCGGCGACGGCCGCGAGCGTATCGCCAGGCGCCACCCGGTACGTCTGCACGACCGGCGGCGGCAACTGGGCGGTGGGCGCTGCCGTCGCCACCGCGGCTGGAGTTGGCAGCTCCGGCACGGGCGCTTCGACGGCGACGCTCGTAGGCGCCGCAACGGCGATGGCCTCCTCGGCAGTGTCCAGGCCGACCGATGGCGACGGCGCCGATCCCATCCCACCGATCAGGCGCATGCCGGTTGCACTGATTGCGGCGAGCGCGAGGCCGAGCACGAACAGACGGACCAGTCGATTCGAAAGCCGCAGTCGCCGGCCAATACGTTCCGATAACCACTGACGAGCCAGCACCACCATCGTTCCTGCACCATCCGACCGATTGGCTGAGCTGTTTCGATGCGACAGCCTCCGCGATCCTACCAGGCCCGTGCAGGAAGTGCAAGCAGCCGTCGTATCACCTCTCATCCTCGGTTTCGGGCTCGTCGTCCTCTGACGCGTCCAGGAGCGCACGCAGCACAGGGCCGCGGCCCACCCGTCGCAAGTACTCCAGATACCGCTCCGCAGCCTGGACCTCGCGCTCGGGCAACTCGTCCACCAGGCGGTGCAATCGTTCCTTGATGGTCATGCTGGCCTCCGGTTCCTGGACGAACTCCTCCAGCGGCCGGGTGGGCTCGTTGGCCAGGCGCGCCTTCAGGATCTCGAGACTGTCCTCCAGGTCCTCCAACCGGTCCACAAGCGTGTTGTAGGCGTCGGCACCGAGCAGAACGGCCTTGACCCTGCTGCGCGAGGCAATGAAATACGTTTCCTGGCCCCGCGCGACCTCGTCCACCAGGGTCGTCAGCCTGGCCCTCGCCTCGCTGATAGGAACCACCTTCACCTCGCCCACTGTCACCTCCCGCCATGTCTCATGACTCGCCATCGGTAAACCATTGACGGGTCTGCCCAGTCTCTCCGCGCCTTGGACGCGGGACCGGATGGGGCTCCAGCGGCGGTTAACCCCGAGATAACCCGCCCTTAACCGACAGGCAATACCCTATGGATTCTTAGGATCGGGTTCTTGGGTCCATCGATCCTGTGGGGAGCAGGCGCTGTGGGCATCATCACCACCTTCAAGACGAGCTACGTTACAGCCACGGCCGCCATGCTTCTGGTTGCCTGCAATGTAGGGACGGTTTCAACCGTCCTGCCTCAAGGGGTCCTGGCCCAGGGTGAGCCCTCCGTCATCGTCGTACAGGGGCAGCCCGGGCCGCGTGGCCCGGCCGGCCCGGCCGGCTCGACGGGGCTGCGCGGGCCGGCCGGGCCGGCCGGACCACGCGGCCCGGGCGGGCCGGCCGGCCCGCCCGGGCCGCCCGGCCCGGGCGGCCCGGCACTGGGCACTGTCGGCGGCCAGATCGCCACCATCCAGGTGCTGGGCGAGGCCGCGGTGCAGGGGCCGCTCCGGGCGGCCGGAGGCATCGCCGTAGCGAGCGGCCAGGGACTGGCCCTACTCGGCGACGCTACCCTGAGCGTGGGGACCGGACCGTCCACCCTGGGTGGTACCTTGAAGGTGGCGGGCGCCACCACCCTGGACGGCAGCCTCGCGGTAGCGGGGGCGGCCTCCCTGGCAACCCTCACCACCTCTGGCGCAGCCAACCTTGCTTCCCTCAACGTCGCCAAAGACGCCGCGGTCGGCGGCGCCCTGTCTGTCAAGGGGGCGTCATCGTTGGCCGCCCTGGCCGTGGCCGGCGAAACGACCCTGGACAAGCTCGAGGTGGCCAAAGACGGCACGGTGCTGGGGGACCTCACCGTCAAGGGTGGGACGAGCGTCGGCGCGCTGAAAGCCTCGGAGGCCATCGTCAGTGACAGGCTGAAGGTGCAGGGGCCGGCCGAACTGTCCCAGACGACGGTCAGCGCGCTGTCGGCGGGCGACGCGACCATCACCGGTAAGCTGACCGTGCAGGGAGCAGCGGAGTTGGGCAAGGGCTCGGTCATCACAGGTGCCACCATCGTCGGTGCCCGGATCGAAGGGTCTACCCTGCTCCAGGCGACGCTCCTGGAGACATCGGCCTCGGGCGGCGCTGAGTTCAAGACCCTGTCGGTCACCACGGGCACCACCAAGCTCTCGGGGCCCCTTGAGGTCACGGCTCCAGCCCAGCTCACGGACGTGAGAATAGATGGCACCCTGGCAGTTGCCTCGACGACTACCCTCTCAGGCCCGCTCAAAGCCGACACCGCGACGCTGGCCGGCACCCTGGATGTGGTCGGCGGGATCACCGTCGCGGCCGGCAAGGGGCTGGACAGCACCGCGGCCGGGGTGCTCGAGCTCGGCGACACCGCGGCGACTACCGTGAGCATCGGCAGCACCGCCGCGACCACGCTGAACCTGGGCGTGGGCGGCGCGCTGGCGCGCACCATCAACGTCGGCACGGGCAGCGGCGTTGACACTATCAACCTCGGCACAGGTGGTGGCGCAGACGCGATCAGCATCGGCACCGGCGCGGGGAGCAAGACGGTGGCTATCGGCAATGCTATCGGCACCACGTCCATTGCCGAGCGGGTGGGCACCGGCAACGCCGATGGCGACTACACGCTCGACGGCGTGGGCGGCTCGGTCTACGACCTGGGCAAGTCCACGACCATGGGCACCATCAGCATCGGCGGCACGGCGGAAACCGGCGCGCTCACGATAGGCCGCAGCACGGCGACCAACACGGTGAACCTGGCCACAGGCGAGATTGCGGCCGGCAGCACGCAGACGGTCAGTATTGGCACTGGCGGGCTGGCTGGCTCGACCGAGGTGATCAACATCGGGCGGGGCGCTGGGGACAACGTGCTGACGCTGGGCACCACGGGTGGGGCCAGCGGGATCACGGCGAACGTGGGCACGGGCAACTTCCTGCTGGACACGGCGGCGACCTCGACCGTGACCATCGGCGGGGTGGCCGAGACGGGGGCGATCACCCTGGGTCGCAGCACCGCGGGCCAGACAGTCAACGTGGCCAGCGCCGCCAACGCCGGCGCGCAGACGGTACACATCTCGTCGGGCGACGGTGCGGGGGCGCAGACCGTCACCATCGCCAATGGCGGCGGGACGGGCGCGAAGACGGTGGACATCCTCAGCGGCTCCGGAACGGGCGCCAACCTGCTGCTGCTCGGCGCCGGCACGACCTCCACCACGATCAACCTCGGCACGGGGACGGCAGCGGATACGATCAACGTGGGCACCGCGGGCGCGGACGCAATGAACATCGGCAGCGCGGCGGCGGGGCGGACGACGATCGCCTCAGGGCTGGCGGCGGGGGACGCGATCCGGCTGGACGCGACGGGCAGCGCCGCGGGCGGGATCACGCTCACCTCGGGGACGGGAGACATCAACCTGCTGTCGACGGACGCGCTCAGCGGGACGGCGGCCGGGGCGATCGCGCTGAGCGCGGGGGCGAGCAGCATCTTCGACACCAGTGCGGGGACGCTGACGCTGCGGGCGCCGGGCACGGCGGGCAGCGCAGGGGTG
>JACQUR010000031.1 GCA_016210245.1 Chloroflexota bacterium | reverse complement strand
GCTTCGACGACGTCCGCGTCGTGCACGGCGACACCGACCAGGTCCCGTATGGCATCGGGGGCTACGCCAGCCGCAGCACGGTCATGGGTGGCAGTGCGGCCTGGCGCGCGGCGCACAAGGTCAAGGAGAAGTTGTTCCGCCTGGCCGCCACTGCCCTGGAGGTCGATCCGGGCGACCTCGCCCTGGAGGCCGGTCGCGTCGTCGTCCGGGGCGCACCGGAGCGTTCGATCAGCCTGGCCGAGGCCGCGCGACTGGCCGGGCCGGCCTCCGCCCTGCGGCAGGGCCTCGAGCCCGGCCTCTCGGCCGCCGACGTGTTCGCCGCCGAGCACCTGCCGTACGCATACGGCGTCCACGCCGCGCTGGTCGAGGTAGACCGCGAGACCGGCGCGATCGACGTGCAAAAGTACCTGGTGGCCTACGACGTAGGGCGAGCCGTCAACCCGATGCTCGTCGAGGGCCAGATCGTCGGCGGCTTCGCCCAGGGGCTGGGCGGCGCCCTCCTGGAGGAGTTCGCGTACGACGCCCAGGGGCAGGCGTTGTCGGCGAGCTTCGTCGACTACCTGCTTCCAACAGCGGTCGAAGTGCCCGTGGTGGACATCTTGCTCAGCGAAGACGCGCCCTCGCCTTTCAACCCGCTCGGGGTGAAGGGCGCCGGCGAGGGTGGGATCATCGGCGCCGGCGCCGCCCTGGCCAACGCGGTCTCCGACGCCCTGGGAGCAGAAGCGACCCGCCTGCCCCTGAAGCCGGAGTACGTACGCGCGCTGGCGCGCGGAGAAATCTCTCAGGAGCGGCACGAGTGGCGGGGGGCAGGCTCGACGAGCCTGCCCCCCGCCACTCGTGCCGCTCCTGAATAATCCCTCCTCAGGCGTTGACACGGTCGAAACCCGGGGGCTATCCTCCGGGTAGCTAGCGATGGCCCTGGCGCAGGCCGCTGCCGAGGTGCACGGCGGACGCTCTGTCTGGCAGGGTGGCCTGCCCTGGGCTCGTGAGGTCAGCCTATGCCCACTCTTGGCCCGACCGAGTTGATCATTATCCTGGTCATCGTCGTAGTGCTCTTCGGCGCCAGCCGAATCGGCGGCCTCATTGGAGGCGTTGGTAAGGGCATTCGGCAGTTCCGCGCGGAGGTGCGGGAAGACACGCCGTCCAAGGACTCCCCACCCAGGGACTCGACCTGACGGAGCGCGACAGTGACAACTGCACCAACCCCAGACAGCGCCCTGCTGGTGGTCGACCTCCAGAACGACTTCTGCCCAGGAGGCTCCCTCGGTGTGCCCGAGGGTGACCGGCTGGTGCCGGTGGCCAACCGCTACGTCGAACTGTTCGACCAGCAGGGGCGGCCGGTCTACGCCTCGCGCGACTGGCACCCGCCCAGGACCCGCCACTTCCAGCAGTATGGCGGCGTCTGGCCGGCCCACTGCATCCAGGGCACGCCGGGCGGCGACTTCCACCCGGAGCTGCGCCTGCCCCCCTCAGCCGTCGTCGTCTCGAAGGGCATGGACCCCGAGCAAGATAGCTACTCGGCCTTCGACGCGCTCGAGGCGGACGGCACACTGCTGGAGGACAGCCTGCGCCAGCGCGCCGTGCGCCACCTGTACGTCGGCGGCCTGGCCACCGACTACTGTGTCCGCTGGACCGCGCTCGACGCGCTGCGCAAAGGGTTCCAGGTCACAGTGTTGCTCGACGCCAGCCGCGGGGTGAACCTCAAGCCCCACGACGCCGAGCAGGCGATCGAGGAGCTGGTCCGCAATGGAGCCGGAGTGGCCACCCTGGCCCAACTCGGGCTCGCCGAGGCGCCCTCCCTGAATCCGTGAGTTCGAGATCAGCCCCTTCCCCCAACGGGAGAAGGGGATGATCTCGAACTCACGGATGCAGGGCCCTCGACTCGGTTTCAGATTGTGTTGGTGAGGGGAGGGGAGGGGAGGGGGCTTGAAAGCAAGGGGCTCTGCTGCCATCCTAGGAGTAGGACGAGACCCAGGGCGGAGCAGAGCCCATGAACAGTATCGAGCGTGGCAAGGCGTTTGTCCAAGGTTTGCGCGAACTGGCCGGGCGGTCGGCGTGGGACTGGCGGCGCTGTCCCCACTGTGGGGAGAGCCTGACCTGCAAGTGGGGCTACTACACGCGGCATCCCTGGACCTTGGCCGGGCGCCAGGCGGTGCGGGTACCGCGGCACCACTGCGAGCGCTGCCGCCGCACGTACTCGGAGCAGTCGGCGCTGCTGGTGCGGGGCGGGTGGTACGCGCGAGAGGTGCGGCGCTGCACGATCGACCACTGGCAGCACGTGGGCACCTCGCTGCGCCGCACGGCCGAGGTGGCGCGTTCCTGGCTGGGCCGGCAGGAGCGCTGGCTGCTGTGGCGGCCCTTGGACCCACCGCCGCCGGAGGCGACGCGCTGCTGCCTGAGCGCGAGCACCGTGCATCGCTGGTTGGATCGGGCCGGCAAGGTGGCCCAGCAGAGCGTGCCCGGGCAGTTGGCCGGAGTGCCGACCTCGGGGCAGGTGGGCACCGATGGGCTGTGGGCGCGGCTGCGGGGGGGAACCAAGCGGGTGGTGCTGCTGCTGGTGGACCACGCCAGCGGCGTGCTCTGGCCCCCGGTGGTGGTCGAAGGGGAGGAGGCGGACTCCGCCTGGGAGCGGCTGTTCGCGCGCGCCCGGCAGGCGGGGGTGGACCTGGACGCGCTGCGGGGGGTGACCAGCGATGGGGCGTGGGGGCTGCTGGGCTATCTGCAGCGCAGGCTGGACCACCAGCGCTGCGTGTTGCACCTGTGGCGCAATCTGGCCGGGGAACTGGCCCGCCAGGTCAACGCCGCGGCCACGGGGCTGGCGGGAGCCGCGGCCGAGGCTGCCCGCGCCCAGGCCCGCACCGAGCTGGTGGCACTGCTCCAGCGCGGGTTCGATGCCGCCACCGAGGCCGAAGCTCTGGCCGCGCTGGCCGAGTTGGCGGCCCATCGGCTGGGGGCCGGGGTGGCGCGGGCGCTCCGGAAGGACCTGGATGCGGCGCTGGTGCAGCTGTGCCGCTACAACCAGGGGTTGCTGCGCGTGGCGCCAGAGTGGTGCTGGCGCGACTTTCGGCTGAGGCTGAGCCACGGACGCAACCATGGCTCGCCCG